>JBJEND010000274.1:0-5097 GCA_051880015.1 Butyrivibrio sp.
AACTTCTTAATGAGCATCAGAAATCCATCTATGAAGAATATGTTCTGGACAATCTTTCTTTAAGCGAGATTGCTGAAGAGAGAGGTATAAGCCGCCAGGGCGTGCATGATATAATTAAGCGTGCCGACAAAGCATTATATGAGTATGAGAATAAGCTGCAGCTTATCCGTAAATTTATGAATATTAATGATAAGGTGAACCGCATTAATTCGATTTCAGTTGCAATGTGTGAAGGCAGCGACAGAGAACGTGCATCAGAAATAATTTCCATTACCAACGAGATATTAGATGAATTATAAGAGGAATTTCTGATGGCTTTTGACAGTTTATCTGATAAATTACAGAATATTTTCAAGAAACTCCGCGGCAAGGGAAGACTTACCGAAGCAGATGTTAAAGCTGCCATGAAGGAAGTTAAGATGGCGTTGCTGGAAGCGGATGTTAATTTTAAAGTCGTTAAACAGTTTATCAATACAGTTACCGAAAGAGCGGTGGGACAGGATGTTATGTCCAGTCTTACTCCCGGACAGATGGTAATCAAAATTGTTAATGAGGAAATGGTTTCCCTTATGGGAAGTGAAACCACCGAGATTGCCATTAAACCTTCAGGGATAACTGTTATTATGATGGCCGGACTTCAGGGTGCCGGTAAAACCACTACCACGGCCAAGATAGCCGGCAAATTAAAATCCAAAGGCAAAAGGCCTCTTCTTGTAGCCTGTGATATTTACAGGCCTGCTGCCATAAAGCAGTTACAGATTAACGGTGAGAAGCAGGGTGTTCCTGTATTTGAGATGGGTACGGAGCATAAACCTGTGGATATTGCCAAAGCGGCCATTGAACATGCCAGAGTCAATAACAACAATGTTGTTATTTTAGATACCGCCGGACGTCTTCATGTGGATGAGGATATGATGAAGGAGCTGCAGACCATTAAGGATAATATTGAAATCCACCAGACCATTCTCGTGGTTGATGCCATGACAGGTCAGGATGCAGTTAATGTGGCTTCATCTTTTAATGATTTAATAGGTATTGACGGAGTAATTCTTACCAAGTTAGACGGCGATACCAGAGGCGGTGCGGCGCTTTCAATAAAAGCCGTAACCGGAAAGCCTATTCTTTATGTAGGTATGGGAGAGAAGCTCTCCGATTTGGAACAGTTCTATCCTGACAGAATGGCATCAAGAATTCTTGGCATGGGAGATGTTCTTACTCTTATTGAAAAAGCCCAGGAAGATTTCGATGAAGAGAAAGCCAGGGAAATGGAATGCAAACTCAAGAAAAAGAAAGAGTTTGACTTCAATGATTATCTGGATTCATTTACCCAGGTTAAGAAAATGGGCGGTTTAGGAAGTCTTATGAACCTTATGCCGGGAATGAATAATCAGATGAAGGGTGCAATGGATCAGGTTGACGAGAAACAGATTGACAGAATACAGGCTATCATTCTTTCCATGACACCTAAGGAGCGTTCCAATCCGTCAATTCTTAACCCATCCCGTAAGCACAGAATCGCAAGAGGTGCGGGAGTGGATATTGCAGAAGTCAACAGACTGGTTAAACAGCAGGAACAGATGAAGAAGATGATGAAGCAGTATGGCGGAATGTTTGGCGGTAAACACGGTAGAAAAGGAATGTTTAATAAATTTCCTTTTTAAATAAAATTAAACGGTCTTTAAGACCAAGAAGGAGGACAATACAATGGCAGTAAAAATCAGATTAAGAAGAATGGGACAGAAGAAGGCTCCTTTTTATAGAATCATTGTTGCTGATTCAAGATCTCCCAGAGACGGAAGATTTATTGAAGAAATCGGAACATATGATCCTAACACTGATCCAAGCACCTTCAATGTTGATGCTGAACTTGCTAAGAAATGGCTTGCAAGCGGTGCTCAGCCAACAGAGGTTGTGGGAAAAATCTTCAAGCTTGCCGGCATTGAGAAATAATTTTGCAGCACTTGAATAATCAGGTCAGGAGGTAATTCAGATGAAGGAGTTAGTCGAAGTTATCGCAAAAGCACTTGTTGATAATCCTGATGAAGTAGTAGTTACTGAAACCGTTAAAGAAAAGGCAATTATTTTGGAATTAAAGGTTGCACCTTCTGATACAGGTAAGGTAATCGGAAGACAGGGTAGAATCGCCAAGTCTATCCGTGCTGTAGTAAAAGCGGCTGCAACAAAGGAAGACAAGAAGGTTATTGTAGACATCATGTAACTATGAAAGACTACCGAAGGCTGTCCATTTATGGGCAGCCTTATGATTTATGCAGTATATTGCAGGAGGCAATATGGAAGATTTATTAAGAGTGGGAGTAATTACCTCAACCCACGGAATAGCAGGGGAGGTTAAAGTATTTCCCACTACTGATGACCCAAACCGTTTCAAAAAACTTAAGAAATGTATCCTTAAAACAGAGCGGGAAACCCTTGAACTGGACATATCCGGTGTAAAATTCTTTAAAAACATGGTAATACTGAAATTTAAACAGTTTACAAATATTAATGAAGTTGAGAAATTCCGCAACGGAGAACTGTTTGTTACAAGGGACAATGCAGTACCTCTTGAAGAAGGGGAATATTTTGTATGCGACCTCATAGGACTTAAGGTTCAGGATGAAGATAGCAATTTTATTGGTGTTATTTCCGATGTCCTTCAGACGGCAGCCAATGATGTATATGAGGTTACTTCCAATGAGGGCAGAAAATATCTCATTCCTGCAATTAAACAGTGTATCCTGAAGGTGGATATTGATAACGGCATTATGAGTATTCATGCCATGAAAGGACTTTTGGATTTATGATGAATTTTCACATACTGACACTTTTTCCCGATATGGTATTAAACTGTCTTAATACAAGCATTCTCGGAAGAGCTGTAAAGGAAGGATATATTTCGGTTAATGCAGTCAATATAAGGGATTTTTCGGATAATAAACATAATCGTGTAGATGACTACCCTTACGGCGGCGGTGCAGGAATGGTAATTCAGCCCGAACCGGTATACAAAGCGTATAAATCCGTAATACGGAATATGGATAAGTCCCCAAGAGTTATATATCTGACTCCACAGGGCAGGGTTTTTAACCAGAGCATGGCAGAGAAACTGGCTAAAGAGGACAATCTTATTTTCCTTTGCGGTCATTACGAGGGAATAGATGAAAGAGTTCTGGATAAAATTGTAACGGACAACGTATCCATAGGCGATTATGTTTTAACCGGAGGAGAGCTTCCTGCCATGGTTATGATAGACGCCATATCCAGGAAGGTTCCGGGGGTGCTGAACAATGAGGCTTCATCGGAAATAGAAACATTTTATGATAATCTCCTGGAATACCCCCAGTATACCAGACCGGAGGAATGGGAGAATGAGATGGTTCCACAGGTGCTTCTTTCAGGACATCACGGGAATATAGATAAATGGCGCAGGGAAAAATCCCTGGAACGTACTTTAAATTTTCGCCCGGATTTACTGGAAAATGCCAATTTGTCCCCACAGGACAGGGAATATTTGGATAAATATACAAAAAAGGCTTGATTTTCAGGCTTTTATATGCTATATTTCAATAGTTGTGTAATAAGTGACGGTCCGCTGTTACGGAAGGTATTAAGAACGTCATATTTTAGGAGGAAATCAGATGAACGACATTATTAAGAACATCGAAGCTGCACAGATGAAAGAATCTGTACCGGAGTTCAGAGTCGGAGATACTGTTAAGGTATCAGCTAAGATTAAAGAAGGAAACCGTGAAAGAATTCAGGTTTTCGAAGGCACTGTTATTAAGAGACAGGGTGGAAGCAACCGTGAAACATTTACCGTTAGAAAAATTTCCAACGGTGTCGGCGTTGAGAAAACATGGCCATTACATTCACCGTTTGTTGAAGACATTACTGTTGTAAGACGCGGTAAAGCAAGAAGAGCTAAATTATTCTACTTAAGAAGCAGAGTAGGTAAGGCAGCTAAGGTTAAAGAAATCGTTAAATAATAATGATTATGAAGCGCGGTAGATATTATTATCTGCCGCGTTTGACGTTTTATGCAAAAATATGTTACTATCTTTTACAGATATGATATATTTCAGGAGAACTTATGATTACATTCAAAAAACGTGAAATAATATACAGACCATATGAAGCAGTTATTAAAATAATTGCGGATTTGGTTGTTATAGTGTGTGCGGCCTTTCTTATGATCACATTTCTTTTTGATAATACCACTGTTTCCGGACATTCCATGAACAATACCCTCCAAAACGGAGATGTTGTTCTGGTTAATAAAGCGGTATATCAGTTCCGGGATCCCCAAAGATTTGATGTGGTGGTATTTAAGCCGAATATAGGTAATGTTTCACAATATTATATAAAGAGAATAATCGGACTGCCGGGAGAGACGGTACAGATTAAAGATGGTAAGATATACATAGACGGCAGCCTTCTTGGGAATGATGTAACAGATACGGTTATTTACAACGGAGGAAGTGCCACAGAACCGGTTAAACTGGGATATGATGAATACTTTGTTCTGGGAGATAACCGTAACAACAGCGATGACAGCCGTTTTGGAAATGTGGGCCCTGTTAAGAGAGAAACCATAATCGGAATGCCATGGCTGATAGTCTATCCCTTTTCCGATTTCGGAGTAATTGAGACAAAGGCTTTGTCCACATCAGACGAAAATCCTACGGAGCAGAAATGAGGAACAATATATGAAAATACAGTGGTATCCCGGACATATGACCAAAGCAAAAAGAATGATGCAGGAGGATATTAAATTAATAGATCTGGTTATTGAACTGCTTGATGCCCGGATTCCGTTTTCATCCGGGAATCCGGATATAGACACTCTTGCAGGTAATAAATCCAGACTGATTTTACTTAATAAATCCGATTTGGCGGACGAGAAAATTACCCGGGAATGGGTGAACTATTTTTCTTCTAAAGGGCTTTTTACGGTTAAACTGGACTCAAGGAACCGGGGAGGCATGAAACAGGTACAGGATGCTATTATGCAGGCATGCAAAGATAAAATAGAAAGAGACAGGAGAAGAGGAATTATTAACAGACCGGTAAGGGCAATGGTAGCAGGAATACCCAATG
>JBJEND010000275.1:0-5068 GCA_051880015.1 Butyrivibrio sp.
GGAAAGAGTTTTCAATACCTTTGTAAATCTCTTAAGGGAGCCCTGGCAGAATGTATTGAGTATAGTTCCCAGGCTTGAACGTATAGAGACTAATTCCCAGTTTGCCCAGATTATCTCCCCAAGTGAGATGATAGCCATAATTACAATTAACATAAAAATCGGTGATGTTGAGGGCCTTATGAACATATGTCTTCCATATATCGTACTTGAACCCATAATGGATAAGCTGAATACCAAGTACTGGTTCTCTACAATGCAGGATAAGGATGTGGATACATATGAGGATGCCATTGCGGCATTGATTTCCAAGGCACGCATTCCCGTTAAGGCGGTGCTGGGAGACAGTTCCATTTCCGTTAATGATTTTATTAACCTGAATGTGGGCGATGTTATCCGCCTGAATAAGAAAAAGGACGAAGAACTGGATGTGTATGTGGGTAATATCCGTAAATTTACAGCACTTCCGGGTTCGTTTAATGATAATTATGCAGTAAGACTGACACAAGTTTTGAGAGGAGAGGATTAAAATGGATGGTATGTTATCGCAGGAAGAAATTAATGCTCTGCTTGCCAGTGCAAATCTTGGCGGCGATTCCGATTCTTCATCAATGTCAGCAGATATAGATGAGGGAGAAACCCTTACAGATGAACAGAAGGATGCCATAGGTGAGATTTCCAATATAAGCATGGGAACTGCAGCCACAACGCTTAGTACGTTGCTTAACCAGGTTGTAAATATTACCACACCTAAGGTTACATATATGATGTGGGAGGAACTGGCAGATTCCTATGACAAGCCCTGTGTATTTCTTCAGATTCAGTATACATGCGGTCTTGACGGAAATAATGTCCTTGTACTGAAAGAGGATGACGTTAAGATTATAACTGACCTTATGATGGGCGGTGCCGGAACAATTTCTCCGGAACCCATAGGAGAACTGCACTTAAGTGCCATAGGTGAGGCTATGAACCAGATGATGGGTTCTGCAGCCACCTCCATGTCATCAATGTTAGGCAATAAAATCGACATAAGCCCACCGACGGCTAATCTGGTTAATTTGAAGGAACAGCAGAATGATTATACTTTTCCGGATTTCCTTAAGAAGAAATTTGTTAAAGTATCTTTCAGAATGACTATAGGCAGTTTGATAGACAGCGAAATCATGCAGTTATATCCTTTTGATTTTGCCAGAGATTTATATCGTACATTTACGGAAGGCTCACTTATGGGAATGGAGGCTACTATTGACCATGATACTGCTTCTGACAATGCAGGACAGTCATCCTATGAGCAACCCTCCCAATCATCCTATGAGCAGCCCTCCCAGTCATCTTATGGGCAGCCCTCCCAGTCATCCTATGGGCAGCAGCCTTACGGACAGCAATCATATAATCAGCCCGGACAGCAGCCTTACGGCTATTCACCTTCAGAGCAGCCGGGAGGATATGGAGTGCCGGGATACGGAATGCCTCCTATGGGGGGATATATGCAGCCTATGTACGGAGCACCGGGGTACGGAATGCCTCCTCAGGAGAATGTTAATGTACAGCCGGCATCATTTCAGGCTTTCTCCGGCGGCAATCCCGCTGCGGGACATGAGAATATAGATCTGATTATGGATGTTCCTCTTGAGGTTACGGTAGAACTGGGAAGAACCACCAAGTCCATAAAAGATATCCTGGAATTCACTCCGGGCACCATTGTTGAACTTAACAAAATAGCCGGTGAGCCCATTGACGTTCTTGTAAACGGTAAATATGTGGCCAAAGGTGAGGTTGTTGTAATCGAAGAAAGCTTCGGTGTCAAGATTACCGAAATAATTAAGTAAAAAAAGGCTATGAAAAATTCGGAATACATTGTATAATGTATACAGAAAACAAGCTTTGCATAAAGGAGAAAGTAAAATATGGCGAAGAATATATTGATTTGCGATGATGCAGCATTTATGAGAATGATGATTAAGGACATTCTCACTAAGAACGGTTATACTGTTATCGGTGAAGCAGAGAACGGAGTAAGAGCAGTTGAGAAATATAACGAGCTTAATCCTGATTTGGTTTTAATGGATATAACAATGCCTGAAATGGACGGAATACAGGCCCTTAAGAAGATTAAAGAGAATGATTCCAAGGCTTCTGTTATTATGTGTTCTGCCATGGGACAGCAGGCAATGGTTATCGAATCAATCCAGTCCGGCGCCAAGGATTTTATTGTTAAGCCTTTCCAGGCAGACAGAGTACTTGAGGCTGTCAGAAAAGTAGTCGGATAATATGTTGTTTTGTTCAGTTTCCAATAACCCCGTTGTACAGTTCATAACTGTTACACTTATTTTCGTATTTGTTCTTGCTATTACATATTTTACCACCCGCTGGATAGGCTCATATCAGAAGAAGCAGATGAGTCTGGGCAATATCAAGATTATTGAGAGCTACAGGCTGTCCTCCAATAAGATACTTGAGATTGTTAAAGCGGGTAATAAGTGCTTTTTAATTGCGGTATGTAAGGATACGGTTACTTTAATAGGTGAGGTGGATGAAGAGACTTTAGAGTTAAAAGAGACAGCGGATAAGTCAGAATCATTTGGTACGGTATTCAGTAGATTTAAAATACAACATAAGGATGAGACAGACGATGGACAAGAGACGAAAGATCCTTTCCAGAATAACTAAGATAGTCGCAATGTGCTTTGTAGTGGCATTGCTGGTGATGATGGTTCCTTCCGGAATTCGCGCAGGTGAGATTACAGGAGGAACGGAAGCTACTACGTCGGATGCCTCCGACAAATTGACAATAGGTATTTCGGCAGGGGATGGAAGTGACTTGGCGAGCGTATTACAGATACTTCTGGTATTAACTGTAATTGCCCTGGCACCTTCCATTCTTATTATGCTTACATCCTTTACCAGAATTATAATTGTAATGCATTTTACAAGAGCAGCGTTGGGAACACAGTCGGCACCGCCTAATCAGGTGCTTATAGGACTGTCTTTGTTCCTTACTTTTTTTATTATGGCACCAACCTTCAATCAGGTGTACAATGATGCCATTAAGCCTCTTTCGAATAACGAGATTTCTGCGGAAGAGGCGTACGATAAGGGTATAGAACCTTTGAGAGAATTCATGTTTGAACAGACTAATACCAAGGATATCAAGATGTTTCTTGAAATAGCGGATATCCAGGATGTGAAGGAATATGATGATATTCCTACCTATGTTCTGATTCCCAGTTTTATTGTCAGTGAACTTAGGATATCGTTTATTATAGGGTTTTTAATATATATCCCGTTTATTATTATAGATATGGTGGTTTCGTCGGCTCTTATGTCAATGGGTATGATGATGCTGCCCCCCACAACTATTTCCATGCCCTTTAAGATTCTTTTATTTATTCTTGCGGACGGCTGGAACCTAATTATCGGCAATTTGGTGAAAACCTTTTACTGACGGTATATAAAGTTAATAGATGTATATTGCGAAAGGAGTTGAACAGTTATGACGGAACAGCAGGTTATGGATATTACCAGAGATGCTTTATTTCTTATAATTGAGTGTTCAGCTCCTTTGCTGCTTATCTCTCTGATTGTGGGCCTGGTTATCAGTATTTTTCAGACGGTTACTTCAATTCAGGAGCAGACACTTACATTTGTTCCGAAAATCATCGCTGTTTTTTTGGGCGTGATTATTTTTGGCTCGTGGATTGCAACCAAAATTACCGGCTTTATGCAGGAATTGTGGTCCAACTTTAACATGTATATAAAGTGACTTAGCTTACTGTAGGGCAGGTGCTGTAATGTTTAGTTATGAAATAGCTTTGGATTATTGGGAAGTTTTTCTGCTTATACTGGTACGTATTGCAAGCTTTGCAAGTACGGCACCTTTTTTTAATATGTCAAATACTCCCGTAAGAACCAAACTAGGACTTTCATTTTTTATTTCAATTATTGTTTTTATGCTTATTCCTGAAAGGGAGCTTGTATACAATGGTATAATAGAGTATGCCATTCTTCTTATTAAGGAAAGTGTTGTGGGTCTTATTCTGGGTTTTGTCTGTAATATGTGCATACAGACAATTACCTTTGCCGGACATATTATGGATTTGGAAATAGGACTTTCCATGGCCACAATGTATGATCCCACCCTTAAGGAACAGACCAGCATATCAGGAAGTCTTTACCATCGGGTAATATTCCTGCTTTTGATTGCATCCGGGCTGTACCGTTTTCTTATCAGTGCCATTGTGGATTCATATAAGATTATTCCGGTGGGGGCAGTTACTTTTAATATATCCCTGTACGGTTCGGTGTTGGAGGTAGTGACAAATTATGTTCTGATTGGATTTAGAATTGCTCTGCCAATATTTGTTACTTCCATGCTTCTTAATGCAATTCTTGGTATATTGACTAAGGTTGCGTCCCAGTTAAATATGTTTGCCATAGGTATACAGTTAAAACTGTTAGTGGGACTTGCGGTTATGTTTATAACAGTTATGATTCTTCCGTCGGTGGCAACCTACATCATGAATATGATGGAGACGGCAGTCAAAGCTGTTGCGGGGGGACTGACATGATTAAGTATGACCTTCAGTTCTTTGCCAAAGATGGTCCGGGAGGAGAGAAGACCGAACCGGCCACTGCCAAAAAATTAAAAGAGGCCAGAGAGAAAGGCCAGGTAGCTAAGAGCCATGATTTGTCAGGTTCGGTTATACTTTTGGCGTTGTTTATTACTCTTAAGATATATATAGGTACCCTTGGCGGGAATCTTATTGAAAATTTTGGTAAATATTACAGGCGTATAGCCGATTTAAGCGGCACTGACATACAACTGGATTCATTGGATACATTTTTTAACAGCATTTTTGATTCGGCACTATATGATATACTTATTTTACTTATTCCTTTATTGCTGGTGGGATTTGTAGTTGCCTTTGCAGTGGATGTGGTACAGGTTAAATGGAAGCCTACATCCAAGACTCTCAAACCCAAATTTGATAAGTTCAATCCCATCAATGGCATTAAAAGGATGTTTTCGGTCCGTACTCTGGTTCAGTTGTTAAAAAGTATTGTAATT
>JBJEND010000276.1:0-5062 GCA_051880015.1 Butyrivibrio sp.
ATCTGTCAATGAGGCAGTACAACCGTGATATTAAGGAGATGATTGAAGCCTTTGATGCACTGCCTCTTCTTGATATTAAAAAACCCCGTGTAGGTGTGGTAGGTGAAATTCTGGTTAAGTTCCACCCCGTTGCCAATAATCAGATTGTCAATCTGCTGGAAAAAGAAGGTGCAGAAGCTGTTGTACCTGACTTTATAGGATTTTTCCTCTACTGTGCCCAGAACGGACATTTTAAAACAGAACATTTAGGAGCCACTAAGAAATCAAAGCTTATAAGTGATATAGTTATATGGGTATTTGAATTATACAGAAGGTCCTCCAAGAAATATTTACGAAAGAGCAAACGTTTCACTGCTCCTTCTACAATCGGTGAGATGATGAAATTATCCGCACCTTATGTATCTGATGGTAACCAGACCGGTGAAGGATGGCTCCTGACCTCGGAAATGGTTGAGCTTATACATATGGGTGTAAATAACATAGTCTGCTGTCAGCCTTTTGGATGTCTGCCCAACCACATTGTAGGAAAGGGTGTAATTAAGGAGTTGCGTCTTGCCTTCCCCCAGTCCAACATCATTGCAGTTGATTATGATGCCGGAGCCAGTGAAGTAAATCAGCTAAACCGTATTAAATTAATGCTTTCTACAGCTCAGAAAACCCTTAATGAAGAAAAATAATACAAAATAAGCCCCTCACATATCATCATTTGTGAGGGGCTTTGTAAAATAGTTAAGTTATATATTCTCAATCTGCCAGTCAATAGGAGCAACCCCATTAGCCTTGAGAAATTCATTACATTTACTGAAATGTCTGCATCCGAAAAATCCTCTGTATGCAGATAATGGAGACGGATGAGGTGCTTTAAGAATCAGGTGTTTAGGATTGGTAAGCATTGGTATCTTACGCTGTGCGGGAGCACCCCACAGCAAATATACTATGGGCCTATCCTGTGCATTAACAGCATTAATAACCGCATCGGTAAATTTCTCCCATCCATGTCCCTGATGGGAATTAGCCTGATGTGCTCTTACAGTAAGAACCGTGTTCAACAACAGCACTCCCTGCCGGGCCCATTTCACCAGATACCCGTTATTGGGAATGTAACATCCCAAATCTTCATTCAGTTCTTTGTATATATTCTGCAGTGAAGGAGGTATATCCTGTCCGGGTTTAACGGAAAAACTGAGTCCGTGTGCCTGATTAGCATTATGATAGGGATCCTGTCCCAGTAAAAGAACTTTAACCTCATTTAGAGGGGTAAAATGAAAAGCATTAAATATCTCGTCACTGGGAGGATATATTATAGTCTTACTGTATTCATCCCTGACAAAATTATATAACTCTTTATAATATGGTTTAGCAAATTCTGCTTTTAGCGGCACAAGCCAGTCATTGTCAATAGCTGCCATTTTACCTCCCGGGTTATATCCTCACGGAAATTCCCCTGTCCGCAAGATATTTTTTCAAATCGTATATTTCCATCTCTTTATAGTGAAAAAGTGATGCAGCCAAAACCGCATCTGCGTTTGCTTTGTTAAAAGCATCATAGAAATGCTCCATGGATCCTGCCCCGCCCGATGCAATGACAGGAATGGAAACGTTGTCCGCAATGGCCCTTGTAAGCTCCAAATCATATCCCGCCTTGGTTCCGTCACAATCCATGCTGGTAAGCAAAATCTCACCTGCTCCCAGACGATTAGCCTTAACAGCCCATTCAACCGCATCAAGTCCTGTATTGATTCTTCCACCGGAACGGTACACGTCCCATCCGCTGCCGTCATCCCTTCTCTTGGCATCTATGGCTACAACTACACACTGACTGCCGAATTTATCCGCTGCCTCTGAAATCAATGACGGATTATTAATAGCAGCAGAATTGACAGATATCTTATCAGCTCCCTCTCTTAAAAGCAGCTTAAAATCCTCAACAGTTCTTATTCCTCCACCCACCGTGAAAGGAATAAATACCTTCTCTGCCACTCTCCTGACCAAATCAACAGTTGTGTTCCTGTTATCGGATGTTGCCGTTATGTCCAGAAAAACCAGTTCATCTGCCCCGGCTTTATCATATGCGGCTGCAACCTCCACAGGGTCTCCTGCATCCTTTAAATTAACGAAATTAGTTCCTTTAACAACCCTGCCGTTATTACAGTCCAGGCAGGGAATAATTCTTTTGGTATACATAACTGTTCTCCCTCTATAAATCTGCAAAATTTTCAAGTATCTTCAGCCCTGTTTCACTGCTTTTTTCAGGATGGAACTGACAGGCAAAAACATTATTATGTTCTACTGCCGCGTGAAAACGGTTAGCATACTCCGCTGAGGCTGCAACTATATGTTCGTCCTCCGCTTTTAAATAATATGAATGTACAAAATATACATAGGACTGGTTGGGTATTCCTTTAAAAAGTCTGGACTCAGGATTAATTTCAATGGAATTCCAGCCTATCTGGGGAATCTTATATTCCGTATCCTCACGGAATTTCATAACCTTACCCTTAAATATTCCAAGGCCTTTTACACCCGGAGTCTCCTCGCTGGATTCAAATAAAAGCTGCAATCCCAGACATATTCCAAGAAAAGGAGTACCTGCGTCAATTACTTTATGTATAACCTCAATCATTCCGTATTCTTCAAGCTTATTCATGGCGTCACCAAAGGACCCTACTCCCGGTAAAACAACCTTATCTGCTTTGAGAATCGCATCCGCATCCCTTGTTGTAACTGTCTCCTTACCCAAAAATTGGAATGCCTTTTCCACACTTTTAATATTGCCGGCATCATAATCTATTATCGCAATCATTCCGTTACTCCTCCGAAGCCTTTAATTATGTCGTTATACTCTTCATAGTCAGTCATCCTGTACAAATCCAGTGCTTTACTTTCATCAATACCATAATATGATAAAATAGATAAAATCTGTTCATAAACCACATTGACCCTGTCTGTAACAGCGTATTTGGCCGCTTTATCCTCTATAAGCTGTTTTCTGCCCACAGCATTAATAAGAGCATTGACTGCCTCCGCCTCCATACCCAGTTCAATATAATTGTTATAGGACTCATAGCCCTGATATACAATCATAACTGTACGGAGCTGCTCATAAAAATATTGGTCACCGGACTTAATATCCATTCCTGACAGTTTTTCATAGGCCAAAGAATAATTGCACATACTGTAATAGTTTTTGGCTGAATTAATTGTAAGTCTGTAATTGAGATACTTTACTCCGAAAAATCCGCCAAATAAAAATACAATTACCATCAGTAAAATAATAACTGCACCACCGCTTCCGATACTCACTCTTTCAGCGGGTGGTTTATCACCTGTATTTTTTTCTTTGGGAGCCTTGACAGGCTTTTTCTTCTTTTCTTTGGGAGGTTTGGTTTTCTTGGATTTTTTGGATTTCTTAGGAGAATTCTCCTGTACATCCTCCTTATCCAGGGATTCCTTATCTCCGTAAAGTTCATCTATAAGCTTCTGATTATCATCCGATTCAGAACTCTTACTTTCATCCTCTTCATCGCTGAATTTGGAAAAGAACTCTTTAAAATTGAATTTAGGTTTCGGCTCTTTAGGCGGTTTGGGTGGTTTAGGTTCCTTTGGCTCTTTCTGTTTCTTTGGTCTGGCAGCCTTCTTGGATTTTTGGGATTTATGAGGCTTATCCTCCGCTACCTCTTCCGGCACCACATCCTGTGGCTGTTTGGATGATATGTCGGATATCTTATTCAATTCCTCATCCGTCAGCTTATCGCCGGTATTCTCATCCGGGATATCATCAATGGTCATACCCTCATCCAAAGCAAATAAATCAGACAGTTCACTGTCAGAAGAGCTGTTTTCCTGATTTTCACTTTCAAGAATGGATTTCATAAATTCTTTTTCATCTACCACGGTATCTGATTTGGTAGTAGAATCTACGATTTCCTGCAAATCACTGAAGAAATCGTTATCAGCAAAAATTGGGTTAATCTCCGGTTCCGTCTCACTGGCTGCCGCTTCATTAAGCAAATCATCTATTGACAGAACATCTTCACTTTCTCCGTTATTCTCACCGGTTTCGCTGATATCCGTACTATCTTCCTCTTCCGGCATAATATTATTATCTGCTAAAAGCATCTTACTCAATACTGCAATGTCTTCATCCTCATCCTCATCATTCCGAACATTTTCAGAAAGAAAATCATTATTTTCATTCATCATATTTTTAAGAAGGGAATCAAGATATTCTTCTTCGCTATTATCTGCCATGGAGTTCCTCCGATGTTATTTAAGTAATAATTTGTCCAGTTCTTCTACCAGTCTTCCGATTTCCGGCTTGGATAACTGAATGTCTGCACCAAGCTGTTCACCCTTACGCCTCATCTCATCACTTATCAATGATGAGAAAATAACAACCGGTATAGTATTAAGCACAGAATCTGTCTTAATCAGCTTGGTAAGATGATGTCCGTCCATTTTAGGCATCTCTATATCGGTAATAACACATCTGACGTATTGGGAAATATTATCTTTATGGCTCTGGGCAAGCTCTGTTAATTTATTCCAGCATTCCTGACCGTTAGGAGAAAGCGTCAGATTGGAATAACCAGCCCTTCTTAAAGAATCTGCAATAAGAGTCATTAAAAGTGAAGAATCCTCCGCAAGGAAAATCGGAATATCATTCCTGGTCCTTGTGGAATATCTGTCAATCTCATGAACCTTAAGACCTGTCTCCGGAGATATATCATTAACTATATGCTCAAAATCCAAAATAACAATAAGTCTTCCGTCAATTTTAATAACACCGGTGGTAACACCATGTCCTGCCGAACTAATCGTAGCATCAGGGGAAATAATATCCGCCCAGGATACGCGGTGAATGCTGCATACTCTATGTACTCTGAAGGCAATATTAAGCTTATTAAAATTAGTAATAATAAGCATATCTGTTGCTGATGATGACGGTCTGGCTCCTGTAACCTTTGTCAAATCCACAACCGTAAGCATGGTATCCCTCGGCATAATTATTCCTTCTACAAAAGGATGCGCATTGGGTACGGGAGTAACCTTCTGATAAGGA
>JBJEND010000277.1:0-5059 GCA_051880015.1 Butyrivibrio sp.
TTGATATTTCTCAAAAACACATGGACTGCGGAATAGAGATTTTTGACAGGGAAACTCAGGATACTCATTCCGGAGGAAGCGGCTGCGGGTGCAGTGCTTCCGTATTAGGTGCCAGTATTATTCCTAAAATCAGTGAAGGTAAATACCATAAAGTTCTTTTCGTTCCTACGGGGGCGTTGCTTTCCACCACCAGCTTTAATGAAGGTCAGACAGTGCCGGGAATTGCCCATGCAGTGTCCATTGAAAGAGCAGAGTAGGAGGGACTTATGGATTATATTATATCTTTTCTGATAGGTGGAGCAATATGTGCTCTTGTTCAGCTTCTTATGGAGAAAACCAAATTAATGCCGGGACGAATAATGGTACTTCTGGTGTGTACCGGTGCAGTATTGGGTGCAGTGGGAATATTTGAACCGTTTAAGGAATTTGCCAAAGCAGGCGCCACTGTTCCTTTAATTGGTTTTGGTAATGTGCTTTTTCAGGGAGTAAAAGAAGCGGTGGATATGGAAGGCTTTCTGGGAATATTTCTCGGAGGACTTAAGGCAGGGGCTGCGGGAATAAGCGGTGCACTTATATTCGGATATATAGCTTCCCTTGTTTCCAATCCCAAAATGAAGAAATAAACTGAATAATCATACTTGAAAAATTCAAATGAAAATAGTAGGATAATATACAAGTAATTAAAGAGAAAGGAAGTATTCCCATGGAAAAGAAAAACATTGACTGGGCTAATCTCGGTTTCGGATATATTAAGACGGACAAGAGATTTGTTGCTAATTTCAAAGACGGAGCATGGGACGAGGGAGCACTTACGGAAGATGATACCATCACCATGAGCGAGTGTGCCGGAGTTTTGCAGTATGCTCAGACTATATTTGAAGGAATGAAGGCGTATACTACAGAGAAAGGTCAGATTGTGGTATTCAGACCTGACCTTAATGCAGAGAGAATGGAACAGTCCGCAAAGAGACTTGAGATGCCTGTATTTCCAAAAGAACGTTTTGTAGAAGCAGTTGTGGAAACGGTAAGAGCCAATGCGGCATATGTACCTCCGTACGGAACAGGAGCTTCTTTATATTTACGTCCGTTTATGTTTGGAATTAATCCGGTTATAGGAGTTAAACCGGCCAGTGAATATCAGTTCAGAGTTTTTGCAACACCTGTAGGACCTTATTTTAAAGGGGGAGCCAAGCCTCTTACAATTAAAGTTTCTGATTTTGACCGTGCGGCACCTTGCGGTACCGGTAATATTAAAGCAGGTCTTAACTACGCCATGAGCCTTCATGCAATAGTTACAGCCCACAATGAGGGCTTTGATGAGAATATGTATCTTGATCCCAAGACCAGAACCAAGGTTGAGGAGACAGGAGGAGCCAACTTCTTATTTGTAACCAAAGACAATAAGATAGTTACACCAAAATCCGATTCCATTCTGCCTTCCATAACAAGACGTTCACTCATATATGTTGCCAGGGAATATCTGGGCATGGAAGCAGAAGAAAGAGAAGTATACTTCGACGAGGTTAAGGATTTTGCCGAGTGCGGACTCTGCGGCACGGCAGCGGTTATTTCTCCGGTAGGAAAGATTGTTGACCATGGTAATGAAATCCGCCTTCCAAGCGGAATGGACAGCATGGGAAAGGTTACCAGAAAACTTTATGATACATTAACCGGAATCCAGATGGGACGTATAGAGGCACCTAAGGACTGGATAAAGGTAGTTGAATAAAAAGGTGGTATTTAAGTAATGATTAATCCGGCAGCTATTATGAAGCTTAAGAAGGGCTGGGATACATTTACAGCCAATCATCCCAAGTTTCCTGCTTTTATGCAGGCAGCTTCCCAGGGAATGGTTACGGAAGATTCTATAATTGATGTTACAATTACTGCTCCGGACGGACGCAGAATCAGCACCAATGTGAAAATAACCCAGTCAGACTTGGAATTATTTGAAAGTTTTAAAGGTATGGCCAAATAAATTTTATAAATCCCACAGAATTATTGTAATTCTGTGGGATTTTATATGTGGGTCACGTTAATAGTGAAAGATTTAAGAGAATATATCATCAAGAGAGTTAATGTCAAATCTGCTTTCAGTCAGGACAAAAATTCTGTCTTTGGATTTAAGAACATCATTACCCTTAGGAATAAGTGTCTCTCCATTTCTGATAATTGCGCCTATAAGAACATCTTTCTTAAGACGCATTTCACTGTTCATTAGAGGAATGTCCACTTTGGCATATCCCTCAGGAACGTTAAATTCACATATCTTAAGCATGGAGCTGCCAAGGGAATAATAACGGCTCATCCGTTGCTTGCCGGTGTTTTGAAGGGACATTAAATAATCTAAAAGTTTTTCGGCAACAACCCGGCTCGGGGATACGGATATATTGATTGTAACCTGACGAAGAACCCGGTCATAAGCTGAGGTTTTAGTTGTGGTAATAATATTATTAACACCGTTTGTCCATGCAATAAGTGATGACAGCAGATTGGTTTCATCGCTGTTGGTGGCGCATATACAAGCGTCACATTTTTTAATTCCTTCCTCCTCAAGAAGCTCAACATCCGTACCGTTTCCATATATAATATCTGCTTTGGGAAGCGTTTCAAGAAGTGCTTCACAGCGGGTTCTGTTATATTCCACAAGCTTAACATTTATATGATGGGTGATTAACTGTTCTGTCAGGGCCACTCCCAGTTCTCCGCCTCCGATAATCATTACGGAATGCACCGGATTGCGCACAAGATTTACCCTTGAAAAAATTTCGGTAATTTCATTTTCATCAGCAATAATACCAAGAATATCACCGGGCTTTAAGACAAAATCTCCTTTAGGGATTATAAGCTTGTCATTGCGCAGTACTCCAAATACAAGAAAATCTGATTTTAACAGGGGCTTTACATCTTTAAGCAGGGCTTTGGCAAGAATACTGTTTTTATCAACTGTAATTTCTGCCAGAAGGATATGAGAATCCAGAAAAGACTCTACACGGTTGGCTGCACAGAAATATATCTGATCCGCAATATAGGAGGCTACAAGATTTTTGGGGGTTATTATATAGTCAATATTAAAATTATCACGCAAATATGAATCATCACATATAAGCTCCACACGCTCCAGTGATGCCACCGTATAACGGGTGCCGAAACTCTTTGCCATGGAGCAGGCCAGAAGATTAATCTCATCTACGGGTGTCAGACTGATTAAAACATCAGCCGTATCCGCACCGGCTGCCATAAGTACTTTTCGGGAGGCACCGCTTCCGCATATGCCGTTTACACTATATTCATTGGTTATTGTTTCGATAATGTCCTTGCTTTTGTCTATGACAATTATATCATGGTTACTTTTTTCCAGATGCTGTATTAGAACTTCTGCGGTTTTACCTATGCCAACTATAATGATACGCAATTTAGGTCACTCTCCTTTTTGATTCGTTTTGATTTATGTCGTTCAATCACCCGGTAAACATTTTTGGTGGTCATTCCCTGTATAATAACAGTAAAGAGAATTATAATGTATGTGGCGTTAAGCAGAATTGTATATGTGGCATCAGGAAGCAAATCCTGTGTACTGAATACAAGTGCCAGTGAAAGTCCGCCTTTTAGTGCACTCCAGGTCATAAGTGCCGTATATTCCGGCAGATTATATCCGCCGGGAATCTTTTTGGTGCGGCTTACGGAGGTAGGAAGTGCCACGCCCACTGCCCGGGAAATTAATACTGAAATAACGGCGGCAATTCCTGTCTGCAACATGGTTATGGAAGGGGACAGCCTGAGTGCGGAAAGACCGATTAATACAAACAGAACGCTGTTTAGGATACCATCCACCACATCCCAGAAGTGGGAATACAGGTCATTTTTATCCACAATATTGCGAAAACGTGACATTTTATCCATACCGTAGGAGAAACACATTCCGCAGATAACAGAGGCTATTACGCCGGAAAAACCACAGGCTTCACAGATTACATAGGCAAGAGCCACTGCAAGTATGCTTATAAGTATATGATTAAAAGGCTTATGGGACCGCTTCATCAAAAAGAGCAGGATTACGGATATGGTAAAGGCAACTGCCGCAGCGCCTAATACTTCCCTTATCATGAGCAGGGCAAAGTTTTCCTGCCCTATATTGGTAACAATACTCTTAATAAAAGCAAACAGGGCAACACCCATGCCATCATTAAACAGGGATTCGCTTTCAATGACGGTGGTAACATTTTTGGAAAGGCCCAGCTTATTCATAATACCGGTGGCGGCAATGGGATCTGTGGGAGAAACTATACAGCCTAAAAGAATACAAATCCATATATTAAGCTTCCATCCGAAAAGACGGGATGCCAGATAAAACAATGCTCCGTAAAGTGCGGCAGATAATGCCGTGGTCAAAAAAGAGAGCAGAGTAATGCTTTTAAGGTTCACCGTGAATTTGTTAAAATGTACTTTGCTGGCACCGGCGAACAGCATAAAGCAAAGGACCCCGTCAAGAAGATAGGATTCAAAGTGAAAATTTTTAATGTCGGATAAAGCCTGATTGAGAATGCCCGGCGAAAAAAACATACCGGCAATTTTTATCAGAACACATCCTGCAAATGAAAACAGCAACAGTGCAATGTCATTGGGCATTTTAAAGAAACGCTCATTAAGCAGGCTGATTACAACTGCAATGAATATGATAACAGTAAAAAAAGTTAAGAAACTCAAGCACAAACATCTCCTTTTTTAGTCTGCCAAATCCGGGCAAATCTGTCTGGCAAGTGCCTTAAGACCTTCCACGGTGAAGGGATAATTCTTGTTGACATTCATATATTTTTCATTGGGTTCAATAAGGATGGCATGCTGTGCTGCCAGTTCATCGGTGTAATCATCCAGGAAATATGTAGTAACAGCGGTTCTTCCCGCAGTGTAATGGGTTACCAGAAAATCCATATCATAGGATGAAATATATGTTCCGGAAGCATCCTTGGTAATGCTTACTTGTGCCATTCCCCCCAACATACTGAAATTATAATACTGAATTGAGACAAAGTTGCCCAGGGAATAATATACCAGAGTT
>JBJEND010000278.1:0-5011 GCA_051880015.1 Butyrivibrio sp.
GGGACTGATTTACTGGGTGTTTAAAATCCTGGGATGGGCTTAGAATATATTTATTCACAGCTTTGAATGAGCATGGTTAATATGTCACATTCAAAGCTGATTTTGTATATACATTTATACATAAAACAAATTAAAAAGTGCTGTCTTTTTACACTGTGTTGAGATATAATATTTAGGAATAAATATCCGGATAAGGACTATGATACATGGAGAAGAGAATCATTAATTACAGGAAATACATAGACGGGCTTTTGGAGAATGGCTGTGGAGACTGGGAAGATACCATAAGGGAGCATCTGGTTCAGATTGGTTTTTTCCAGCATGAGCGCCTTATACATTTAATTGTAACGGCTCTTTTTGCCCTTATGGAAATAATATCCGTAGTTGCAACGGTTACCACCGGATATTTATGGTTAGTATTTCTGGACGTCCTTTTGGCGGTATTGCTGATACCGTACATAAGGCATTACTATATTCTGGAGAATGAGGTGCAGAAGATGTACTTCCAATATGACAGAATGAGAGACATCATTCGTAAAGATAAGGAGATGGCATTATGAGTTGTAAAGAAATTAATTCAAGAAAGGCTGTAATGATAGGATGCGGATTTGTAGGTTCTGCATCGGTTTTCAGCCTCATGCAAAGCGGACTTTTTTCAGAGATAGCCTTGATTGACGCAGACAGGGCAAAGGCTGAGGGAGAAGCTATGGACATCAGTCACGGAGTACCCTTTGCCAATAATATGAAGATTTATGCAGGAGACTATGAGGATGTAAGAGATGCCGCAATAGTGATTATTACCGCAGGGGCTAATCAGAAACCGGGAGAGACCAGACTGGACCTGGTTAATAAGAACGTAGCTATTTTCAAGAGCATTATTCCGGAAATTTCCAAAAGGGATTTTCAGGGAATTATGCTGGTAGTGGCGAATCCGGTAGACATCCTCACATATGTTGCCCAGAAGCTTTCAGGACTTCCTGAGAACAGGGTAATAGGTTCCGGCACGGTACTGGATACAGCCAGATTAAAATACCGTCTGGGAGAGCATTTGCAGGTGGACAGTAAAAGTGTGCATGCGTTTATTATAGGTGAGCATGGAGACAGTGAAATTGCAGCCTGGAGCAGCGCCAATGTTTCCGGTATTGCATTAAATGATTTCTGCGAGATGAGGGGACACTTCCAGCATGAAAAAGCCACCAGGGAGATTGCCCAGAAGGTTAAGGACAGTGCCTATGAGATTATTAGCCGTAAACATGCTACATATTATGGTGTGGCAATGGCTGTGCGCAAAATCTGTGAGGTAATTATGAGGGATGAAAAATCCATTCTTTCAGTGTCCAATATGATGCACGGAGAATATGGTATAGAAGATGTGGTTCTCAGCATGCCTGCCATTGTAGGTAAAAACGGCATTGAAACCAAAGTACCTATTTCACTGAATGAACAGGAGGAGGCAGATCTTGTTAAATCCGCAGGAATTCTTAAGGGAATCCTGCAGGGTATAGATATATAAAATATAAAACGGAGGATTTTTTTATGCCAAAGAGAACAGATATCCATAAGGTTCTGATTATAGGTTCAGGACCGATTATTATTGGACAGGCCTGTGAATTTGACTATTCCGGAACTCAGGCGTGTAAAGCATTGAGAAAGCTGGGATATGAGATTGTATTAGTTAATTCTAATCCTGCTACCATTATGACAGATCCGGAGACTGCGGATGTGACATACATTGAACCACTGAATGTGGAACGCCTTGAGCAGATAATTGAAAAGGAGCGCCCCGATGCACTGCTTCCTAATCTGGGAGGACAGTCAGGACTGAACCTTTGTGCAGAATTGAATAAAGCGGGAGTATTGGATAAATATAATGTAAAGGTTATCGGCGTTCAGGTAGATGCCATAGAGCGTGGTGAAGACCGTATAGAATTTAAGAAAACCATGGAATCCCTTGGTATTGAAATGGCCAGGAGCGAAGTGGCATATACCGTTGATGAGGCACTGGGTATTGCAGATAAACTGGGTTACCCGGTTGTACTGCGCCCTGCATATACCATGGGAGGTGCCGGCGGCGGACTGGTATATAACAGAGAAGAACTTAAAACTGTATGTGAGCGGGGACTTCAGGCAAGTCTTGTGGGACAGGTTCTTGTGGAAGAATCCATACTTGGATGGGAAGAGCTGGAGCTTGAGGTTGTAAGAGATTCTGAGGGCAATATTATCACCGTATGTTTTATTGAAAATATTGACCCGTTGGGAGTTCATACGGGAGATTCCTTCTGTGCTGCCCCCATGCTTACTATTTCAGAGGAATGTCAGAAAAGACTTCAGGAACAGGCATATAAAATAGTTGAATCCGTACAGGTTATCGGAGGTACTAATGTCCAGTTTGCCCATGATCCCGTTACAGACAGAATTATTGTTATAGAGATTAATCCCAGAACCTCCAGATCCTCTGCACTGGCTTCCAAGGCTACCGGTTTCCCCATTGCTCTTGTATCTGCCATGCTGGCAGCGGGACTTACCCTTAAGGATATCCCCTGCGGTAAATACGGAACATTGGATAAATATGTTCCCGACGGAGATTATGTGGTTATTAAGTTTGCCCGCTGGGCATTTGAGAAATTTAAAGGCGTTGAGGATAAGTTAGGAACCCAGATGCGTGCTGTGGGAGAGGTTATGAGTATAGGTAAGACCTATAAAGAGGCTTTCCAGAAGGCTATTCGAAGCCTTGAAATTGGCAGATACGGCCTGGGTCATGCCAAAAATTTTGATACACTTACCAGGAAAGAACTCCTTACAAGACTTGGAACCCCTTCAAGTGAACGCCATTTTCTTATGTATGAGGCTCTTCGTAAAGGAGCGACGGTTGAGGAAATTTACGAAATAACCAGAGTTAAGCACTATTTTATAGAGCAGATGAAGGAACTTGTAGAGGAAGAAGAGGCACTGATTGCGGTTAAGGGAAGCATGCCATCCGATGAACAGCTTATATCAGCCAAGAAAAACGGATTTGCAGATAAGTATTTAAGCAGTATCCTGGAAATATCTGAAGAAGATATACGTAACCGCCGGATTGCCCTGGGAGTTGAAGAGGCATGGGAAGGCGTGCATGTAAGCGGAACTAAGGACAGTGCATATTATTATTCCACTTATAATGCAGCAGATGCCAATCCGATTAAGAATGATAAGCCTAAGATTATGATTCTTGGAGGCGGTCCTAACCGTATCGGTCAGGGAATTGAGTTTGATTATTGCTGTGTACATGCAGCTATGGCCCTTAAGAAGCTGGGTTTTGAGACAATTATTGTCAACTGTAATCCGGAAACCGTTTCAACAGATTATGATACTTCAGATAAATTGTATTTTGAACCTTTAACTCTTGAAGATGTTCTCAGCATATACAATAAAGAAAAACCCGTTGGAGTAATTGCCCAGTTTGGAGGACAGACACCTCTCAATCTTGCATCAGAGCTGGAGAAGAACGGAGTTAAGATTCTTGGAACTCCCCCTTCAGTAATTGACCTTGCAGAGGACAGGGATTTGTTCCGTGCAATGATGGATAAACTGGAGATACCAATGCCGGAATCCGGAATGGCAGTGAATGTTGCAGAAGCAGTGGAAATTGCCAACAGAATAGGATACCCTGTAATGGTTCGTCCTTCCTACGTTCTGGGAGGAAGGGGAATGGAAGTGGTATATGATGATGAAAGTATGCAGGGCTATATGCAGGCCGCAGTAGGTGTTACTCCGGACCGCCCCATCCTTATTGACCGCTTCTTGAATCATGCCACTGAATGTGAAGCAGATGCCATCAGTGATGGAAATAATGCTTTTGTACCGGCTGTCATGGAACATATAGAACTGGCAGGAGTACATTCCGGTGATTCTGCCTGTATTATTCCGTCAGCTCATATTTCTCCGGAGAATCTGGAAACAATTAAAGAATATACCCGCAGGATTGCAGTTGAAATGCACGTTAAGGGACTTATGAATATGCAGTATGCCATTGAAAACGGCAAGGTATATGTTTTGGAGGCCAATCCCAGAGCATCCCGTACAGTACCTTTGGTATCAAAGGTATGCAATATCAGAATGGTGCCTCTTGCAACCGATATTATTACTTCTGAGCTTACAGGAAGACCGTCACCAATACCGGAGCTTAAAGAGAAACAGATTCCCAATTATGGTGTTAAGGAAGCAGCTTTCCCATTTAACATGTTCCAGGAGGTTGACCCGGTTCTCGGACCGGAAATGCGTTCAACCGGGGAGGCACTGGGATTGTCCAAATCCTACGGAGAAGCTTTTTATAAGGCTCAGGAAGCGGTACAGTCAAAGCTTCCGTTAGAGGGAACGGTACTGATTTCCGTAAATGATAAGGATAAGCCGGAAGCTGTTGAGGTTGCGGCGGATTTTGAAAGAGACGGATTCAGAATTATAGCTACCGGAAGAACCTATGATGCCATTACGGCAGCCGGTATCAAAGCTGAAAAAGTTAAAAAACTTTATGAAGGACGTCCTAATATCAAAGACATGATTACCAACGGAGATATTCAGCTTATTATTAATTCACCGGCAGGTAAAGACAGCGTTCATGATGACAGCTATTTAAGAAAAGCAGCCATTAAAGCAAAAGTGCCTTATGTTACCACTATTGCTGCGGGCAAAGCCTGTGCAGAGGGTATACATTATGTGAAGACCAATCCTGTGGCTGAAATTAAGTCACTGCAGGAATATCACAGGGAAATTAAATAAAATATAACAACTCAACCAATGGTTTGTTTACATTACGGCAGCCTTTGTATATAGTGACAGCAGGAAAGGAGGAGTCGTATGGTGGATCAGATTAAAATCGGCAGTTTTATTGCCGCCTGCAGAAAAAATAAAAATCTGACACAGGCAGAACTGGCAGAAAAATTATCCATCACAGACCGGGCAGTTTCCAAATGGGAAAACGGGGATTGAGATATAATAGTGACAAGCTTAAGAAAGCCTTATAAACGGGGCGTTT
>JBJEND010000279.1:0-4996 GCA_051880015.1 Butyrivibrio sp.
ATGCCAATATCGATATTAATGTAAGAGTATGTTCTGTATGCGGTTATACCCAGTCAAAAGACATTGCAGAAGATCCTACAAGGGATTCTACAAAAGATCCCGCAAAAGATCCGACACAACCGGGTACTGACGTTACTGAGCCTGACACCGGAAGTGAAAGTAAAGAACCGGGTAAAGGTTTTCCGTTCTGGATTATTCCTGTGATTGTGGTAGTTGTGGGTGCCGGTGTAGCGGTTCCTCTGGTTATAATTTTAAGAAAACGTAAAAAATAAAAGGAGAGGTAAAATATGGGACTTATTAAAGCAGGATTAGGTGCTCTTGGCGGAACACTGGCGGATCAGTGGAAGGAGTTCTTCTATTGTGAGGCAATGGATAAAGATGTTCTGGTCACTAAAGGACAGAAGCGGGTAAGCGGCCGTTCTTCCAATACAAAGGGAAGTGACAATATAATTACCAACGGCTCCGGTATTGCCGTGGCTGACGGTCAGTGTATGATTATTGTGGATCAGGGAAAGATAGTGGAGTTCTGCGCAATGCCGGGAGAATTCACTTATGACTCATCCACAGAGCCCAGTATTTTTGCCGGAAGTCTGGGTGAAAGCATTATTAACACATTTAAAACCATAGGTAAACGTTTTACATATGGAGGAGATACAGGACGGGATCAGAGGGTGTATTATTTCAATACTAAGGAGCTGCTGGATAATAAATTCGGAACTCCTAATCCTATTCCTTTCCGAGTTGTTGATTCCAAAATAGGACTTGACATTGATGTTTCAATTCGATGCTCAGGTGTATATTCCTACAAGATTGTGGATCCAATACTGTTTTATACCAATGTATGCGGCAATGTGGAATACGAATATACCCGTGATGAGTTAGACAGTCAGTTAAAGACGGAATTCATCAGCGCACTTCAGCCGGCCTTCGGAAAGCTGTCAGATATGGAGCTTCGTCCGAATCAGATAGTTTCTCATAACACGGACCTTGAAGATGCCATGAATTCAGCTTTGTCAGCGAAATGGGGCGAGCTTAGGGGACTTAAGATTGTCAGCATTGCCCTGGGTTCTGTTACCCTTCCGGATGAGGATGCTGAGATGATTAAGCAGGCACAGCGTGCGGCAATTATGCGGGATCCTACAATGGCAGCGGCAACACTTGTAAGCGGCCAGGTAGATGCCATGAAGATAGCAGCCGGTAATTCAAACGGAGCGGTAGCAGGCTTCATGGGAGCCGGAATGGCTATGAATATGGGCGGAATGAATGCCCAGAATCTGTTTGCCATGGGACAGCAGCAACAGGCCCAGCAGCCTGCACAGCCTGTACAGAATACTGCAGCTCCGGCTATGGGAGGCGGTGCCACCGGCGGATGGAGATGCTCCTGCGGTGCAATGGCAGGGGGAAAATTCTGTCCTGAGTGCGGTAAGCCAAAGCCGGCTGATGACAATGGCTGGACTTGTTCCTGCGGTACATTAAATAAGGGTAAATTCTGTCAGAACTGCGGAGCTAAGAAACCTGCAGGAGTACCTCAGTACCGTTGTGACAAGTGCGGATGGGAGCCTGAAAAGGGAACCAATCCTCCAAAATTCTGTCCTGAGTGTGGAGATCCTTTTGATGACGGAGATATTGTATAAGATAGGAGGATGATAAAATGGCCGAACTTCAGGAATATAAATGTCCGTGCTGCGGAGGCGCCATTGCTTTTGACAGTACAATACAGAAAATGAAGTGTCCTTTCTGCGATACTGAATTTGAAATGGAGACCCTTGTTTCCTATGATAATGAACTGAAAAATGAGCAGCCGGATGATATGAAATGGGAAACAACAGCAGGTTCTGAATGGAGTGAAGGAGAGGAGGACGGACTTCGTTCGTATGTATGCAAATCCTGCGGCGGAGAAATAGTGGGAGATGAGACAACGGCAGCCACCTCCTGCCCCTACTGCGGAAATCCCATTGTAATGATGGGACAGTTTACAGGTAATCTCAGGCCTGATTATGTAATTCCTTTTAAACTGGATAAAAAGGCCGCCAAAGAAGCCCTTAAGAATTATTACAGCGGCAAAAAACTTCTGCCAAAGGTATTTAAGGAAGAGAATCACATTGATGAGATTAAGGGAGTATATGTTCCTTTCTGGTTATTTGATACAGATGCCAAGGCGCAGATACGATATAGAGCCACCCGTGTGCGTGCATGGAGCGATGAATATTATGATTATAAAGAAACCAGCCATTATGCTGTAAGCCGTGGCGGCAATATCGCATTTGAGAATGTACCTGTAGACGGCTCTTCAAAGATGGCAGATGATTTAATGGAATCCATCGAACCCTTTGATTTTTCTGAAGCAGTGGATTTTCAGACTGCTTATCTGGCAGGTTACATAGCGGATAAATATGATGTGGATGCAAAACAGAGCATTGAGCGTGCCAATGAGCGTATAAAAACCAGTACGGAGGCAGCCTTTGCTGCCACTGTGGAGGGCTATACAACAGTGGTTCCGGAAAGAACAGGTATCAGTCTTCAGAACGGAAAAGCAAAATATGCCATGTATCCCGTATGGATATTGAATACCAGTTGGAAAGGCACCAATTATACCTTTGCCATGAATGGGCAGACCGGAAAACTGGCGGGCGATTTGCCTGTGGATAAAGGCGCATATAAAAAATGGCTGTTTGGCCTTACCGGAATTATAGGCATTGTGGCATTTGCCATATCCTATTTAATCTGGTTGCTGTAAGGAGGTGCCGATGATGAAAAAAAGAATATTTACATTATTGTCTGCACTGTTACTGTGTATTGTTACAGTAATTCCGGTGCTCGCAGAGAGTGCGGCTCCCAGACTGGTGGATAATGCCGACATACTTTCGGAAAGCGAAGAAAATACTCTTATATCCAAGCTGGATGAAATCAGCGAAAGACAGCGTGTGGATGTGATTATAGTAACTGTGGATACCATTGGTGAAAAAAGTCCCATGGAATATGCGGATGATTTTTACGATTACAACGGCTATGGCTTTGGTGAGAAAAAGGACGGAGTGCTTCTTCTCATTAATATGGAGGGCCGGGACTGGTATATAACAACCACAGGTTACGGAATAACTGCATTTACGGATGCAGGCAGGGAATACATAGCAGATAAATTTCTGGAAGATTTGAGTGACGGTAATTATGCGGAAGCATTTATGACTTACGCAAATCTTTGTGATAAATTTATTACCCAGGCCAAAACAGGAGAGCCTTATGACAGCGGCAATCTTCCCAAAAAACCTTTTAATTTTCTGGTTTGTGCCATAGTTTCATTAGTAATAGGTCTTCTTGTAGCATTGGTTGTCACCGGAATTATGAAGAGCAAACTTAAAGGAGTTCGTTTCCAGCAGGGAGCAGGCAGTTACATAAAGGAAGGCAGCATGAATGTGACTGAAAGCCGGGATTTATTCCTGTATACACATTTGGATATGAAGGAAAAACCCAGGGATAACGATTCGGGTACACATACCTCTTCATCAGGCACCACGCATGGTGGCGGTGGAGGAACATTTTAACATATAAATATAAGAAAGTGAGGAAAATGTATGGTTAATTTAGTAGGAAAGTGGAAAATCAAAGAGATTCAGAAGTTCAGTCTGGAAGATTTCAACATGGTATGGAAGCCGGTGGCAGAACTTACAGAAGAATCAGAGGATGAGAAAACTCTCAACTTGTATCGCAACAGCGAATTAGTATTCTATGAGGACGGAACTGCAAAATCATGGTTACCGTTACCTGAGGGCATTTCACAGGAGGAAATTGCCGCGATTGAGGAAGAAGGCAAGGCTATCGTAGATGGTAAGGTGCTTCTTGAAACAACTGAATGGAAAGTTGAAGATGGCAAAAATATGTACAATACCCGGATAGAGGGCGAAGTTGCAGATGAAGAAGTTTCTCCGTGGGTTGAAATAGTTGAAGTTGACGATATGATTGAAGCTTTTATGATGCGTTATGCACGTGCAGAATAATAATTTATAATAAAAGGAGAAAATATTATGGCTTTTTTTGACAAATTAAAAAATCAGGCTGCAAATGCAGTTATGAAATCAGCACAGAACATTGGAACTAAAACAGAAAAAATCGTTTTTGATGATTTGCCGGAGACAATGGAAGCATTTAAGGCACTTCCCCAGGCACAGCTTTCATCAGCTTTTGATACGGCAGCTTTAACTGTTGTTGCATTGTGTATTTACCCGGCCAACAAAGAGCTTTGCTTTGAAATGCTGGATTACTTAAGAGGCCCGAGACCAATGAACGGAGCAGATAAGCAGTTTATTTCAGACCGTTTCCGTAATGAGGATTATATCCCAAGGTCTTATTTTGACGGAGCAACTCCAAAGAACGATTATATGCCGTCTTCACCATACACTGTTACGGTAAAGTCTGATCCTCATTCTTATGATGAGCAGGGTATTGCCAAATTATTCATACCTTCAGGCGGCGCAGACAGCCCACGTCCCATTAAACTTCGTGAGGCTAAGGATGGAAAGTGGTATCTCTGGGAGCAGTTTCTTCTTACAGGTATACGCCAGCCTGAAAGCAGTAATCCCTGGGCGTAATGTATAATACGGAGGGATGAATATGAAAAAAACTGTCTCTGCTATATTGACAGTAATATTAATTTGTTTAATATCCCGGACGGCTGTAATGGCCGCTCCGGGAGAACCTACTATTGAGAGTCAGATGCCTGACTGTTATTTGTATATGGGATGCGGCGGTATAACGTTGTTTACCGATGCGTCATCACCGGACGGGGGAATGCTGGAATATCAGTGGTACAGCACAACCCAGAATGATATGGCCACTATATATGCCATAATCGGTGAAGAGGGAGAAACCTTATATGTTCCTGAAAAATTAGGTGTAACGTGGTATTGCTACGCTGTATGGAATGTGGATTATAACGGTCAGAGAAGTACGCCTGTATACAGCAGGCTCATCCGTGTGGAATTTTATGAGCAGGATGATC
>JBJEND010000280.1:0-4980 GCA_051880015.1 Butyrivibrio sp.
GTTTTGCAACTAATTCTTTATTGGAGGTACACACACTTTTGCCCTTAAGCAATGCGCTTTTGACAAACTGATATGCAGGATTAATTCCTCCCATAACTTCCACTACAATATCAACCTCTTCATCATTAAGGATAATATCATAATCATGTACAAGAACTTCTTCAACCGGGTCTCCCGGAAAATCCCTGAGGTCAAGAACATATTTTAAATTGATTTCCTGTCCTGCTCTGTTGTTAATGGATTTCTGATTGGTTTTCAATACTTCCACAACTCCGGAACCGACTGTACCATATCCTAATACTGCAATATTTACCATTTTCTTTTTCTCCTGACTTTTATTAATTTATTCGGCTGAATTTTCCGCTAAAAGCTCCACATTGTCAGCTTCTGTCTCTGAAAGCAGCTTCTGCGGATTAATCATAATAATCAGCTTACCGTTTACCTTGGCAATACGGTCAAAATACTCCACACCCTCGCCCTTGGCAATGAGGGGCATATCCACAATATTCTCTGCATCAATATTATGAATCTCATCCACTCCGTCAACTTCAAGGGCAAGTCTGCCCTTTTTCAGATTGACTATAATAAGTTCTGTTTTGTCTTTATCTTCATATGGTGCCCCGAATTTTGCTTTAAGATTAATAACGGGAATTACCTCACCTCGAAGATTAATAATACCTTTGATTGTTGAAGAAGTGTTGGGGACACGAATGACGGTCTGTTCTCTTTCAATACCGTTTACATAATTTATGTCCACACCATATCTTTCTTCGTTAAGTTTAAAAACTACCGCCTGAAATACCATACCTATTCCTCCTCACTATTGGTTTTATGAATCCATTTTAAATATTCTCCAAGGAACAAATCAATATTACCGTCCAGAACGCTTTGGGCATTACCGGACTCAGCATTGGTTCTGTGATCCTTTACCATAGTATATGGCTGAAGAACATAGCTTCGTATCTGATTACCCCAGCCTATTTCTTTGACTTCGCCTCTGATGGCCGCTTCTTTTTCCGCATTTTCCTGCTGTTTTAAAAGATAAAGCTTGGCCTTTAACATCTGCATGGCCTTATCCTTATTCTGGTGCTGGGACCGCTCATTCTGGCACTGTACCACAATCCCGGTGGGAATATGGGTAATTCTTATGGCGGAAGAGGTTTTATTAATGTGCTGTCCTCCGGCTCCGCTGGAGCGATAAGTATCAATTCTCAAATCGTCATCATTAATCTCAATATCTATATCATCTTCTATATCCGGCATCACATCACAGGATACAAAAGATGTCTGTCTCTTGCCGTTGGCATTGAAGGGAGAGATTCTGACAAGACGGTGAACCCCTTTTTCTGATTTGAGATAACCGTAGGCATTTTCCCCGTCAATCTGGATTGTAACGGATTTGACACCGGCTTCATCGCCTTCAAGATAATCCAGCGTCTCCACTGTATATCCTTTACTGTCTGCCCAGCGTGTATACATTCTGAGAAGCATTGACGCCCAGTCACAGCTTTCGGTTCCGCCGGCTCCCGCATTAAGCCTTAAAATAGCATTGCTGTTGTCATATTCATCACACAACAGAGTACTGATTCTTATCCTGTCAAAAAGGGTTTTAAACTTATCAATCAGTTCTGCAACCTCCGAAACCATGGAAGTATCATTTTCCTCTTCAATCATATCCATAAGAAGTTCTATGTCTTCTTTCTGATGAACCAGTTCATCATAATCGGAAAATGAATCTTTAAGGGTCTTGAGTTCCTTAAGCATATGCTGGGACTGTTCCGGATCGTTCCAGAAATTCTGGTCTTCCATATTTCTTTCTATTTCTTCGATTCGCTTAGCCTTTTCAGTTAAGTTAAAGTGAATCCCTCAATTCCACTAATGGTCCTGTATAGCCTGAAAGTTCGTATCTGTACTGATCCAGTTCAACCATTATAACACCACCTTTTTATATGATTATGAGAAACCTGTCTTACAGGTTTCTCATTAAAATTAAGCATTTTTACCACAGCAGTTTTTGTATTTTAAACCGCTTCCGCACGGGCAGGGATCATTTCTCTGAATCTTTTTCTCCACCCTTTTAACAGGTGCTTTTGCAAGACTGTCGTCCTTATTGGTGCCGGTTACCTTAGCCACTTCTTCTCTTTCGATTTTCTGTTCAACTCTTACATGGAGGAGAAGCTTAACCGTATCCTCCTGTATAGCTGCAGTCATGGCATCAAACATGTCAAATCCGGTCATCTTATATTCTACGATAGGATTTCTGTTACCAAATGCCTGAAGTCCGATACCCTGACGAAGCTGATCCATGTCATCAATATGCTCCATCCACTTACGGTCAATTACCTTAAGAAGAATAACTCTCTCGATTTCACGCATCTGCTCAGGGTCTGAAACTTCTGCTTCCTTAGCCTCATACAATTTAACTGACTTCTCCTTCAATTCATGTATGAGTTCGTCTTTTCTCTTATATGATGAAACATCTGTAACAGGTTCTAACGGAATTACAGGAATGAGAGTGGCATTCAGCTCATTCAGATTCCATTCTTCCGGTGAAAGTTCATCGCTTATACATATATTCACAATGCTCTCTACCCGCTCTGAAATAGCCTTCATAACAAAGGCACGCATGCTTTCACCATTGAGAACTCTCCTTCTCTCTTCGTAAATAATCTCCCTCTGTTCATTATTAACCTGATCATATTCAAGAAGATTCTTACGGATACCAAAGTTATTGTTCTCGATTTTCTTCTGTGCAGTTTCAATAACGTTGGAAAGCATTTTATGTTCAATCTGTTCATCTTCGGGAATTCTTAAGGCTGTAAAAAGATTCATCAGCCGTTCCTGACCGAACAGTCTCATTAAATCATCTTCCAGAGACAGGTAAAATCTGGATTCACCCGGATCTCCCTGACGTCCGGAACGTCCTCTTAACTGATTATCAATACGTCTGGACTCATGGCGTTCAGTACCGATAATCTTAAGTCCGCCCGCTGCCTTTGCCTCATCATCCAGCTTAATATCCGTACCACGTCCTGCCATATTGGTAGCTATGGTAACTGCACCGTGAACACCTGCCTGGGCAACAATCTCTGCCTCCTTCTCATGGAACTTGGCATTAAGTACATTGTGAGGGATTCCGTTCTTTCTAAGCATTGCGCTTATCTCTTCTGATTGCTCAATGGTAATCGTACCTACAAGAACAGGCTGGCCATTGTTATGAGCCTCAACTATTTCCCTTACAACTGCACGAAGTTTTTCCTTACGGGTCTTGTATACTGCATCATCCCTGTCAATACGGATAACAGGTTTGTTAGTCGGTATGGATACAACGTCCATTCCGTAAATCTCACGGAATTCATTCTCCTCCGTCAGGGCAGTACCTGTCATTCCCGCTTTCTTGTCATATTTGTTAAAGAAGTTCTGGAATGTAATAGTAGCAAGAGTTCTGCTCTCTCTCTTAACCTTAACATGCTCCTTGGCCTCTATTGCCTGATGAAGTCCGTCAGAATAACGGCGTCCCGGCATAATACGTCCGGTAAATTCATCAACGATGAGAACCTGATCGTCCTTAACTACATAATCCTTATCCCTGGCCATGAGATAGTTGGCACGGAGGGCCAGAATGACGTTATGCTGTATCTCAAGATTGTCTGCATCTGCCAGATTATCTATATGGAAGAACTGCTCAACCTTCTCAACGCCTCTTTCTGTAAGATTGACAATCTTATCCTTCTCATTGACAACGAAATCTCCCGTCTCTTCAGTGTCCTCCTTCATAATGGCAGACATCTTGGTGAGTTCCGTTTCAGTACCTTTTTCAAGCTGGCGGGCCAGTACATCGCAAAGCTCATAAAGTCTTGTGGATTTGCCGCTCTGGCCTGAAATAATAAGAGGAGTTCTGGCCTCATCAATAAGTACGGAGTCCACCTCATCCACAATGGCATAATGAAGGCCTCTCTGTACAAGCTGTTCCTTATAAATAACCATATTATCCCTTAAGTAATCAAATCCCAGCTCGTTATTGGTAACATAGGTTATATCCGAATTATATGCTTCACGGCGTTCATCCCTTGTGGAACCATTGAGGACAACGCCTACCTTAAGGCCGAGAAATTCATGTACCTGTCCCATCCATTCCGCATCTCGCTTAGCCAGATAATCATTAACGGTTACTACATGTACGCCCTTGCCTTCCAGAGCATTAAGATATGCCGGCAGAAGACAGGTCTGGGTCTTACCTTCACCTGTTTTCATCTCGGCTATACGGCCCTGATGAAGTATAATTCCGCCCATAAGCTGTACCCTGTAATGTTCGGTATGGAGCACACGCCTGGCTGCTTCCCTTACAGTGGCATACGCCTCCACCATAATGTCATCCAGTGTCTCACCCTTTGATAACCTGTCCTTAAACTGATCCGTCATGGCTCTCAGTTCCGCATCTGATCTTTCCATCATTGAAGGTCGTAAGGCCTCAATTTTATCAACAATCGGTGTAATTCTCTTAATTTCTCTCTCACTGTGAGTGCCGAATATTTTTTCAATTAAACCCATGATATATTATTCCTCTCAAAACAGACAAAATTTCTACTAGTAAATCGTATTTTACCACGTTATCAAGGATTATTCAAGAAATAGTTTCCTTAGCTTTTGCCACAAAAAAAGGTGTAACCCCTTTTCATGAGGTTACACCACATTTTTAAGATAATTTTTTCTTTCTGTAACAGATTGTTCCAAGGAGTCCCAAAGTGCCCACAGCCAGAAGCGCAATCCACAATCCTGTCATATCGGCGTGGCCAACCCCGGGAGCAGGACCAAGCGCCGGAATAATTACGCTGTTCTTATCGGTAATTTCAAGGATTCCCAAGGCGTCGCCAAAATACTTACCGCATTCACCGCATACATAGTACTCCTTATTACCGGGACTTGTAACGGTGGGAGCTTTAGCCGGAACCAATGTCAGTTTATCATAATGCTCATGAA
>JBJEND010000281.1:0-4958 GCA_051880015.1 Butyrivibrio sp.
AATTAGAAATGCTTTCATTATACCATCCTGTCCTTTCCTATTAAATTAAGCTGTATAACACTAAAAAATTCCAAAAAAAAACACAACGAACCATCCTCGGAGTGTTTTTATACCTAAATTGCTAAAAGTTTATCACAAAACAGGTAATATTTCAACAGGAAATTTTCACATAATTCCATACACAAAATAATTTATTCCGCATATGATAATAAGAATATATTTAGCAAAAAACGGAGTAAAATGAATAAATTAAGAATTATGCAGGAAAATGTGGACGAGGGCAGCCTGCGGGTGGACATTACGGATGAAAGAGGGCAGCCTGTTGAAGGAGCTGTTGCGGATATTTCATACACAGGAGCCCCTGAAAGCATTCTGGAAGAACTTACCACAAATTCCAACGGACAAACGCCTACAATAAGGCTGCCTGCACCTCCGTTGGAATACAGCAGCGAACCCGGTGTGGAACAGCCTTTTTCCGAATATAATATAGTAATCAGAAAGGCGGGATTTGCTCCGTTTTCCGTAAGCGGTGCAGAGCTTTTTTCCGGTCAGACTTCAATACAGAATATCAGGCTTACTCCCTCCGTCATAAATAATGAAGGTACAGTAATTGTAATCGGTCCCAACACTTTATTTGGGAATTATCCGCCTAAAATACCGGAAAGCGAAATAAAGCCCATGGATATGTCCGGTGAAATTGTATTGGACAGAGTTATCGTACCGGAAGTCATAGTTGTGCATGACGGTTCTCCAAGAGATTCCACTGCCAATAATTATACAGTCCGCTTCACCGATTATATTAAAAATGTGGCCTGCAGCGAAATATATCCCACATGGCCCACCGAAACCCTTATTGCCAATGTTATAGCAATAGTTTCATTTACTTTAAACAGGGTATACACTGAATGGTACCGAAACAAGGGCTATGATTTCACCATAACCTCTTCTACAGCCTTTGACCATAAATGGACCAGAGGAAGAACTTTTTTTGAAGACATATCCTCTGTTGTAGATGAAGTTTTTGCAGATTATGTATCAAGGCCTGACATTAAACAGCCTTTGCTTACCCAATACTGTGACGGCAAGCGGACCACATGCAGCGGAATGAGCCAATGGGGCTCCAAGGCTTTAGGTGATGATAATTATTCAGCGCTGCAGATTCTACGCACCTATTACGGAAGCAATATTTATATCAATACTGCGGAAGAGGTAGCCGGGATACCCTTATCTTTTCCGGGAGAAGTTCTTACCATCGGCTCCGCAGGAAGAGCCGTACGAACCATTCAGGAGCAGCTTGTATCCATAAGAAATACCTATGGTAATATTCCCCGCCTTTCAATAGACGGCATATATGGTGAACAGACTGCTGCCGCAGTGGAGGCATTCCAGCGTATTTTTGATTTACCTGTAACAGGGGCAGTCAATTATCCCACCTGGTACAAAATCTCACAGTTATATGTAGCCCTTGAACGTCTGGCAGAACTGTAAACCACATAATATAAAGCTCCCGGGCATTGCCCGGGAGCTTACATATCTGATTACTTTATTCTTCTGTTGTTGGTTCTTCATCTGTTGTTGGTTCTTCGGAGGTTTCTTCATCCGGTACCGGATCTTCAGACGGCTCGGTAGGATTTTCATCTTTATATTTGGTATAATCTTTCACCTTTCCTATGAACTCATAATAATACATTTCGTAATCGCAAACACTAAGGAACATATCTTCCTCGGTTAAATATCCGTATACCCCATTCCATATGCTGTCGTCCACATAGGAGATTTCTGTATCTACATATACGGATTCATTCATATCCTGAGTTTTGTCTGTTCTTTCCACAAGTTCATAACAATATATAGGTACATATACATCCACCGGATCAAATTCATCATCTTTACTTATGATATTACACTTGTATACCATACACAGTATGTTGTCATAAGCATCTGAATTGTTACCTGTCATGAAATATGCACCATAGTATTCATATGATTTCAATGAAAAATCAAGATAGCTCCAATCATATTCTGCTTCCAGTGCTTCTTCTGCCGTTTTCTTTATTTCGGACATAAAATCATCGGATATTTCCTCATATTTCTGAATATATCTGTCCGCTGATTCAACACTATATGTTTTCTCTGTCTGGGTAAGTTTAACTCCTTCATATTCAAGATAATAATCAGCTGCATATTCCCCGATATAAATGGTAAAACTGTCACCAATGCTTAAGTCCCAGGTGTTATTACAGCTAAAATCATACTTATCAAGATATTCACCTGTATAATCCCATTCAACATGTACACTTCCGTCCAAGCCTGATGTTGATACATCAAGTTTCTCAAAAGGATCTATCTCTATAACATCTTTAAGGCCGCTTACTTTGACTGTAAATTCAGTATCTTTAAGGATTACATCCAGTTTCTCCAGTTCTTTCTCATCTGCCGTAATGGTGATGGTTATTTCCTGTCCATTGCTAAGTCCGGTGTATTCACTTGCTCCGATATCAATGGCAAAAACAAGATCCATTAATTTCTCAGATGCTTTTTCACTCTTGGTGTCTTCGTCATAACCCAGTGCCTTTAATGCAACAGGATAAAACTCATCTTTATTGATTTCAACTCCCATATTTCCGTAGGAATCATATCCTCTGTAGATTATTTCAAGATATTCCTCTTTAAAGTTGATGGTTTTAGCAGCTGTTTCTTTCCTGTTCTTAATAAACATTCCAACTGCTACCACTGCACCCACAATGATAATCAGGGCTACAGCCACTGCTGCAATAATGATAATTAATTTTTTGTTGACAGGCTTCTTCTCCTTAGGTGCCGGCTGTCCCTGGGGCATTCCGTATGCCGGCTGCTGTGCATTGGGCATCTCATATGCCGGCTGTTCCTGAGGCATCTCATATGCCGGCTGCTGTGCATTAGTCCCCGTATCATCCTGTACCGGCTGCTGAATATTTTCAACAGGCTGTGCCTCTATTTTCGCACCGCATTTGGTACAGAACTTTCCACCCTCCGGAAGTTCTGCTCCACAATTATTACAAAACATTTATTAATCCTCCTAGGTAAAATATTTTTGTATCATTCTACACCATGATAAAAATATCGTCAACTATACCTTTTGGAATTAAGTGGAAATAAATGTATTAAATCTGTATCTTCTGAGTCTTCGTTCCATTTTAACGGCATTGTCAAGATTTCTGAAAGCTCCTACCTGGACTTTATACAATCCGTCATCAAATACTACAAATGCAGGGAATTCATTGCCCAGAAGTGTAGCAAGGAGTCGGTCTGCATTATCACGGTTTCTGAAAGCTCCCACCTGAACTCTGTATAATTTGCTGCAGGTACATTTGTCATCCTCATCTTCCATGGTTTCTCCCAAATCATACTCTCCATCCTCCATAACAGCGCTGGCCACAGTGTCACCGTAACCTATTCCCTGAAGTATTCCCATCGCAATCGCCTGGGCTATACTGTCAAATTCACTGTCAAATTTCTCATTATCCTGGGTATTATTAATAAATCCTGTTTCAATAAGCACTGCCGGCATCTTGGTTCTCTTTAAAACCACAAGGTTAGGTCTTTCAACTATCCCCAAATCCTTAAATCCCAAATCAACCAACTGTCTCTGAATATCTTCTGCAATGGCTTCGCTTTTTCCTCCTTTGGAAAAAATCAGATTCTGTACTCCGCTTGCCGTATTGGCATTTTCCCCGGAATTTCGGTGAAAGGAAATAAAATAATCTGCTCCGGCTGTATTGGCATCGGTGGCTTTCTTGAAGGGAGTTTCATATATATCGTTATTTCTGGTATATACCACATCCACTCCTGAGTTTTCCAGAATTTTGCCCACTGCAAGGGCAAGCCTCAAATTATCGTCTTTTTCCTGCCTTCCGTTATATACAGCACCCGGATCGCTCCCGCCGTGACCTGCATCTAAAGCAATCAGCATATCTTACCTCATTTTTACGTGTATACAACACGATTAACTATAGTGTAAGATATGCTGACCGTATAATTTTGTTCGTTATTTTATATGTCTATTTTCTCTCGTATTTAACAAATTCGTACAATAAATCAAAATATGTACGTTCATCGCTTCTTTCCGTGATTTGCCATTCTGAATTCTCATCCAGATTGGGAAAATACGCATCTGCCTGATATACATAATCTATCTTGGTAATATGGGCAGTATTGCAATAAGGCAGCATCTGCCTGTAAACAGATTCTCCTCCTATAACATATATATCTTCGTCTGCAAAAGCTTTGGCTGCTTCCAGTGCTTCCTCCACACTGTGTACAACAACTGCTCCCTCTGCTTTATAGTTCTTATCTTTGGTAATTACAATATTGGTCCTGTTTTTCAGTGGGGCTTTATTAGGGAAGCTCTCCAATGTCTTGCGCCCCATAATAACGGCTTTGCCCGTTGTGGTCTCCCTAAACCATTTCTGGTCTTCAGGAATTCTCACCAACAGTGAATTCTGAAAGCCTATAGCCCAATTACTGTCAACTGCTGCTATTAAATTCATGCTCTTCCTCCTCTATATCGCCACCGGAATATTAGTAATCTGAGGTCCGGTTATATAATTTTCAAGGGATACGTCATTCCTTGTAAACTGATAAAAATCCTTGATTTCAGGGTTAAGCCGGAACACAGGAGCATCATATACCGGCCTTGATATAAGCTCCTCGATTAAAGGAATATGCCGGTCATATATGTGAGCATCCGCTATTACATGAACCAGTTCGCCCACATTCATGTCACATACCTGAGCAAGCATGTGAATAAGCACTGCATACTGCACTACATTCCAGTTGTTGGCCGCCAGGACATCCTGGGAGCGCTGGTTAAGAATGGCATTAAGGGTAAGCCTGTCATCGCCTTTCTTCTGAGTTACATTAAATGTCACACTATAGGCGCAGGGATAAAGATTCATCTCATGCAAATCCTCATGTAC
>JBJEND010000282.1:0-4937 GCA_051880015.1 Butyrivibrio sp.
TCCATTTTTAAGGTACCCCAAGTTTAAAAGTGTCCACACTTATGGGTACATTATAGACAGCCTTACCGGAATATTTAATTTTACAACCTTCATTATGGAAACCAGAACTCTTCTGGATTGTAATCCCGATACGGAATATATTATTGTTGTAGTTGACATTGATCGCTTCAAGGTTATTAATGAAATGTTCAGTATGAAGAAGGGAGATTCAGTGCTTCGTCTGGTTGCGGAGAACTTTTCCCGCTTTGTTAAAAAAAGAGGTGGAACCTACGGAAGAATCGGAAGCGACAGATTCGTATGCTGCTATCCCAAGTCCATGATGGACAGAGAAGAGATAGAGTCTCAGCTTTCTTTTGTCATAGACAGTGATGATAAAAAATATCATGTATATATGAGAGCCGGAATATATATAATAAATGAGCCACAGATTGATGTTATTAAGATGTGTGACCGGGCCCTGATGGCGCTTAAGAGCATTAAGAGAGAGCATAATAAGAAAATTGGTATATATTCCGAAAATGAAAGATTTAATCTGGTGGAAACCCAGCAGCTGATTTCAGATATGGAATCAGGAATTGCCAATAAAGAGTTTAAGATTGTTGTACAGCCGGTATACAGGATTAAGGATAACACCATGGCTTCAGGTGAGGTGCTTGTGCGCTGGCAGCATCCGAAGTTAGGTTTTCTGGCACCGGGAAGGTTTATTCCTGTATTTGAGAAAAACTATGTGGTTACCAAACTGGATAAATATGTATGGGAGGAAGCGTGTATTTTAATCCGCAGAATGCTGGACTCCCCGGAGGGTGCTATACCGTTGTCTGTTAACGTATCCAGAGTGGATTTGCTTTTGGAAGATGTAGTGTCTATTTTTGAGGAACTTGTGAGTAAATATGATATACCCCACAAGTATTTGAGAATTGAGATAACTGAAAGCGCATACATGGATAATCCCGAAAAACTTGTTAATACAATATCTGATTTAAAACAGCATGGCTTTACGGTGCTTATGGACGATTTCGGTGCAGGATACTCCTCGCTTAATACCTTGAAGGATTTGTCTTTTGATGTTCTCAAGATTGATAAGAAGTTAATTGATGAGATAGATAATTCCAATAAGGCGGGAAGCGTTGTAATCAGTATTATCCGCATGGCAAGATGGCTTGGCATGAAGGTTGTGGCAGAGGGAATAGAGAAAAGCAGTCAGGCCAATCTTCTTAGAAATATCGGATGCGATTATCTGCAGGGCTATCTGTATTCCAAACCGGTGGATGTGGATACTTTTCTTGACAAGAAGGGAGAGTCCGTACAGGTTGCCAATATACAGATTAAGGATTTGATTAATCTGGACAAGATTATTAATGCCAAAGATTTAAATACGCGAATGTTTATAGAGGAACTTATCGGACCTCTTGCAATGTTTGAACTTGATGGCGATGATTTCAGAATTGTAGAGTCCAATGAGGCTTTCAGCCGCAGATATGAGACGGACACGGACAGGCTTATTAAACAGATGGATAACGTGGATGAGGAATTTGTTAATAAGACCAGGGAAAAACTCATTTGCAAGTGCAGGGAAGCATACAACAGTCATTCGCCGGAATATCTTACAGTTTCCAAAAAAGTCGGAGAATATGAACGAAAATGGATTCGTATTAAGATTTTCTATATAGGTGACAGGGAGGATGCCCAGGCGTTTATTTTCGGAATTACTGATGCAACCAAGGATGTAATTCAGAGCAACCGCAGGGAAGCCAAAGAAATATATCCGCTGCTCTGTAATATATTTATGGAGATTATCGAATTTAATTACACCGATAATACGCTTACCACCTTATACAAAAATGACAGCAGGATTAATACAAAACATGTGGGTGTGCCGTTGGATGATATGCTTAAGACTTTTTTCGATAAGATGATTGCACCCGAGTGCCGTGATATGGTAGAACGGTATTTATCCAAAGACTTCATTAAGGAATATTTCAGCGATGACAGGAAGATTTTTTCCTTCAAACTGTCTATGTATGATAAGGATAGAAATGTACATCCCTGCGAGATGATGCTTATGAAAAAGACAACGGATGCTTCTAAGCTGTCCGTATTAGTATGTACAAGAAGCTTGTAAACGGTTGGCAGGCCTTCCCGATACATAAGGAAGGCTTGCTTTTTTTAACCTGTCAACTTATAATTAGTTTAACAAATTGTATAAGGGAGTAAAATAATGCAGGAAAAACATCCGAAGAAAATAAGCTTTGTGGTTCCGTGCTATAATGAGGAAAAAGCCATTCCTATATATTACAACACTATGAAACAGCTTTTATCAGAGGGAATAATCGGGGATATGGCGTATGAGTTCGTATTTGTGGATGACGGAAGTACGGACAAAACTCTTGAAGTAATGGAGAAACTGCAGGCAGAGGACCAATGTGTGCATTATATATCCTTTTCCAGAAATTTTGGCAAGGAAGCAGCCCTTCTTGCAGGAATGAAGAGCTCCAAGGGAAATTATGTTGTTACAATGGATGTGGATTTGCAGGATCCTCCTGAACTCATAGAACAGATGTATAATGCCGTTGTTAATGAGGGTTATGACTGCGCAGCGGCAAGGCGTGTAGACAGAAAAGGAGAAGGCAGAATACGTTCTTTTTTCTCTAATGCCTTTTATAAAGTTATGAATAATCTGGCGGATATCCATATTGCATCCGGGGCAAGGGATTACCGCTTTATGAGGAGAAGCATGGTTAATGCCGTACTGTCCCTTGGGGAGTATAACCGATTTTCCAAAGGTATTTTTAACTGGGTAGGTTTTAACTGCAAATGGATTGAATACAGAAATGTGGAACGAAGCGCAGGCAGGACAAAGTGGTCTTTCTTTAAACTCTTTGCCTATGCCAAGGACGGAATAATAGCTTTTTCCACCAAGCTTCTCAGTATTGCATCAACTCTTGGAATAATCTTTTGTATAATTGCATTTCTGGCATTGATTTTTATAGTGGTGAGGGCGGCTATTTACGGAGATCCCGTTGCAGGCTGGCCGTCAATGATGTGTGTTATTGTGCTTTTAGGCGGATTGCAGCTATTGTGTATCGGTATTCTGGGGGCATACCTGTCCAAAGTATATCTTGAGACCAAAAGAAGACCTGTATATATCATCAGAGAACAGGATAACAAACTTACGGACGAAGACTGGCAGGAAGGTTGAACCGAATTATGAAATATGATTTTTTGATTGTGGGAGCAGGACTGTTCGGGGCAGTTTTTGCCCATGAAGCAGTGAAAAAGGGCAGGAAATGTCTGGTTATTGACAGAAGGCCCCACATAGCGGGCAACATATATACTTATGAGCAGGAGGGGATTAATGTGCACCGGTACGGCGCGCATATTTTTCACACTTCTGACAGGCAGGTGTGGGATTATATCAATCAGTTTGCTGAATTTAATAACTACATTAATTCTCCCATAGCTGTGTATAAGGATGAGATGTATAATCTGCCTTTTAATATGAACACATTTTCCAAAATGTGGGGCATCAGAACGCCGGATGAGGCAAAGAAGATAATCGCAGAACAAATTGCGGACCTGAATATTACTGAACCCGCTAATCTGGAAGAGCAGGCGCTGTCTCTGGTAGGCAGGGATGTATATGAAAAACTGATTAAGGGGTACACACAGAAACAGTGGGGACGGGAATGCAGTGAGCTGCCGGCTTTCATAATCAAACGTCTTCCCCTTAGATTTACATATAACAATAATTATTTTAATGACAGATATCAGGGAATTCCTATAGGAGGCTATACCGGAATTGTGGAGAAGCTGCTTGACGGATGCGATGTACGACTTAGTACAGACTACAGGGATTATGCCTCAAATGCTGAAATTGCAGACAAAATAGTATATACCGGAATGATTGATGAGTATTACGATTTCTGTTTCGGACATCTGGCTTACAGGACAGTGAGGTTTGAGACGGAGGTGCTTGATTGGGACAATTATCAGGGAAACGCGGTTGTTAATTACACTGACAAAGACGTGCCCTGGACCAGAATTATTGAGCATAAGCACTTTGAGTTTGGAACACAGGAAAAAACAGTTATATCCAGGGAGTATTCCACGGAATGGCAGCCGGGTATGGAACCATACTATCCTGTTAATGATGAATATAACAATGAACTTTTCAAACGTTACCGAAATATTGCAGACAGGGAACATAAAGTAATATTCGGCGGACGACTGGGTGACTATAAATATTATGATATGGATAAGGTGATTCGTGCGGCGCTTAATCTGGCAGACGGATTATTTGGCTGATTGATGATAAAGTGGGACAATATGAAGGAGGATAAATGAATTATAACGAGGCTAAGGCAAAATTAAACAAATATGGACAGGAGCATATTCTTAACTTTTGGAGCAGATTAAGTGCTAAAGAACAGGAACAGCTTCTGGAACAGGTGTCATGTACTGATTTTGATATAATACAGAACAGTATCATAAATCATGGGGAAAAGAAAACGGGAAAAATATCTCCCATTATGGTTAAAGGCATAGATGAAATATCCCACAAACATACCCGGTATGCTCAACTGGGAACAACTGCCCTTCGTGACGGTAAAGTAGCGGCAGTGCTGCTGGCAGGGGGAATGGGAACAAGACTGGGTTCGGATAATCCAAAGGGGATGTTCGATATCGGAATTAATAAGCCGGTATATATTTTCCAGAGACTTATTGAAAATTTAATGGATTCCGTGAATGAATCCGGAAGCTATATACATCTTTTTATTATGACCAGCGAGAAAAACAACGATGCCACCATTAGTTTTTTCACAGAAAAGAACTTCTTTGGATATCCCAAAGAGTATGTGCATTTCTTTATTCAGGAGATGGCGGCGGCAACGGATTACAATGGTAAGGTTTATATGGAAACTCAATCCAGAATTGCT
>JBJEND010000283.1:0-4933 GCA_051880015.1 Butyrivibrio sp.
CAACAAAAAATTGGTTTGGCTTACAGATTCTTCATAGGAAATTTCTTTACCCTGCATGGTTCCTACATCCACATAACCGCTGGGAGTACATTCTACATAATTGGATATATCTGTAAATGCAATACTGTGCAGATGACCTATATAGAAACTGGACTGACTAATATTAAGTACCTGGGGCATTAGTAGCCGATTTTTGCGACATATATATTCCTCTGCCTCAGGAACATTATTAAATTCACATTTATATTCGGCTGTGGTTATGCTATCGGGATTTGCATGCAGGCTTAAAATATAGCCTTTATTGTTATCTTTGTCGCTGTACTGCTGGGGAATACCATTCACAAATACCAGCATACCTATATCAAATCCTATACCTAATGACGTTACTTCAAATTCTATATGTTCATTATTTTGCCTAAAATTATACCCCAATGCATAAGGCTGACTGGCCAGCATATCATAATATGTAGTCTCATATTCGGTAGAGTTTTCATTGCTTCCTGATGTGGTATTCGCTTCGGATGTACTGTTTTGGGTAAGCTTTCCGTAATCAATTTTCTCATTAACATTAACGCATCCCCATAAACAGCATGCAAGAATAATTTCACCGATTATAGAAAAAATTTTTTTCATCGTACCTCCTATATTTTTTTATAATTCATCCGATGTGTATACTGTATAAGGAGTATTTGGCCAAATACAAATTGGTCTTAAAAAGAGAGTATCACTTCGCTTTATAAATGTCAATAACAAAAAACGGTGATATTTTGTAGAAAAGCAGGCTAAAAAACCTGACTTTACGACACAAAAATATCACCGTTTTCTTATTTAATCAATACAACATGCAAAAGTGGTCATTTTTTCTGCAACTTTGACACACTTACACTAATTCAGTTGTTCTTCCAATGCTTTTTTAGCCATAGCAAGTGCCTCATCGATTCCCTGTGGATTCTTGCCGCCGGCCTGGGCCATATTGGGACGTCCGCCGCCACCACCGCCAACCTTAGGCGCAGCCGCTTTAATAATGTTGCCGGAATGAACACCCTTTCCTATAAGGTCTTCTGTTGCAGTTACGATAAGGCTGACCTTATCAGCACCCTGGGAAGAAGCTATAACCACAACACCGCTTCCAAGCTGTGTCTTAAGGTTGTCACCCAGATTACGAAGTTCGTTTGTATCCACTCCTTCAAGCTTAACCCCCAGGAATTTAACTCCCTTTACTTCCTCAACATTGTTGAGTACATCACCTATGGCTTCATTGGCTGCCTTATTTTTAAGTGAATCTATTTCAGAAGATAATGTTTTAACCTCGTTCAGAAGGTGGGTAAGTTTTTCGTCAACATTGGCCGGAGTTGCCTTAATGGTTTTACATAATTCATTGAAATGTTTTTCAACAGCCTTGTAATATTCAAATACAGCATTGCCTGTCAAAGCTTCAATTCGTCTTACTCCGGCAGCAATTCCCGATTCGGATAAAATCTTAAACGCCGTAATAGAGCCGGTATTGGATACATGAGTACCTCCGCAGAACTCCTTGGAAAATTCTCCCATACATACAACTCTTACCACGTCACCGTATTTTTCACCAAAAAGTGCCTTGGCACCGGTTTTCTTGGCATCCTCCAGGGATAATACCATGGTTTCTACAGGAATACTTTCTGCAATCTTCTCATTGACAATTCTTTCCACACGGTTTAATTCTTCTTCAGTCATGGCAGAAAAATGTGTAAAGTCAAAACGAAGTCTGTCCGGAGTTACAAGGGAACCGGCCTGCTCAACATGACTTCCCAGAACAACTCTTAAGGCCTCCTGAAGAAGATGTGTTGCACTGTGGTTCTTGGCTGTGGATGTTCTTTCGGAGGCATCAACAGCTAAATATACTTTATTTCCCACATGGAAAGAACCTTTGGTAACTTTACCCACATGTCCGACTCTTCCACCCTTCAATTTGATTGTATCCATTACTTCAAATTCGGAAGCACCGGCAGTAATTATGCCGGTATCCCCCTGCTGGCCTCCCATGGTGGCATAGAAAGGAGTTTTATCAACAATAATCGTACCTTCCATACCTTCCGTAAGCTCCTCTGTCAGCTCTGTAGAAGTTGTCAATACGGAAATGGAGCTTTCTGCGGTTAATGACTCATAGCCTGTGAATTCAGAAGTAATTCCTGTATCGATTAAATCATAAACTGTTGCATCGGCACCCATGTAATTTGTTTCCTTACGGGCACTTCTGGCAGCGGACTTCTGTCTGTCCATAGCTTCGGAAAAGCCCTTCATATCCACTGAAAAGCCCTTTTCCTCAAGTATCTCTACAGTGAGATCAATCGGGAATCCGTAAGTATCATATAACTTAAAGGCATCCTCGCCGTTTAATGTCTTACGGTTGTCCTTAACAAGTGCATCTTCCATATCGGACAATATCTTAAGTCCTTGATCTATAGTCTTGTTAAAATTCTCTTCCTCGGTGGTAAGCACTTTAAGAATGAGTTCTTTCTTCTCTTCCAGTTCAGGATATCCGTCCTTGCTGGAATTAATTACCGTCAAGGCAAGTTTTGCAAGAAACAGGCCGTCTATTCCCAATGTTCTTCCGTGTCTTGCAGCTCTTCTTAAAAGTCTGCGGAATACATATCCTCTGCCTTCGTTGGAGGGAATTATTCCGTCTGAAGCCATAAATGTAACTGAACGGATATGATCGGTAATAAGTCTGATGGATATGTCTTTTTTCTCATCTGACTTATAGGTTACACCGGCAAGCTCACATATATGGTCTCGGATAGCTTTCATTGTATCAATATCAAATACAGAGTCTACATCCTGAACAACAACGGCAAGTCTTTCAAGTCCCATACCGGTATCAATATTCTTCTGCTTTAATTCGGTATAATGGTGATGTCCGTCACTCTCAAACTGAGTAAATACGTTATTCCACACTTCCATGAAGCGGTCACAGTCACAGCCTACTTTACAATCCGGCCTGCCGCATCCGTATTTAATTCCACGGTCATAATATATTTCGGAACAAGGGCCGCAGGGACCTGCTCCGTGCTCCCAGAAATTGTCACAATCACCGTTTTCATCGCGGTAAAAACGGGTTATTCTGTCAGCAGGTACACCTACTTCATTGGTCCAGATATTAAATGCCTCGTCATCATCTGCATAAATGGACGGATAAAGACGGTCGGGATCCATTCCGATAACCTTGGTTAAAAACTCCCAGGACCAGTTAATAGCTTCTTTCTTAAAATAGTCACCGAAAGAAAAATTACCAAGCATCTCAAAGAAAGTAAGATGTCTGGCGGTCTTACCTACATTATCAATATCGCCGGTACGGATACATTTCTGACAGGTGGTAACCCTTGTCCTGGGGGGGATCTCCTGTCCTGTAAAATATGGTTTAAGTGGTGCCATTCCGGCATTAATTAACAAAAGACTGTTATCATTCTGAGGAACAAGGGAAAAACTGTTCATCTTAAGATGGTCTTTGCTTTCAAAAAACTCAAGATATTTTCTTCTTAATTCATTTACGCCATAAGACTGCATGGCTGAATCCTCCTATTGTAAATATTATTCTTCATCCTGTATAGCAGAGGAAATATTTTCTTTGGCTGCTTTTTTTCTGTCAACAAATTTTCTTAGAGTGGCACCCAGAAATATAGCCAGAACCACCGCGGCCAGAATAACAATAAATCTTAAAAGTTCAAAAAATACATCATTAAACAGAGTATATATATCAGCTAAGATCATAATAAATCCTCCTTAATATGTTGATTACGCATTATTCTTTATCCTATCACACCACAGTGTCAATTTCAAGTTTAAATCTTTCAGGATAGCGGCACATCATCCATAAGTTCAGCTCCGTCTGCCGCAAGAGTTGCAAGGGTATCACATCTTTCATTGAGGGGATGTCCGTTATGACCTTTTACCCATATAAAATTAACCTTGTGGGGTTCCATGACCTTTAAAAGCCGTTTCCACAAATCGGGATTTTTAACCGGCTCGTTTTTACCCCGTTTCCAGCCTTTGGCAATCCATGAATCAATCCATTTTTGATTAAAAGCATCCACAAGATATTTTGAGTCGGAATAGAGATTAACTTCACAGGGGGTTTTAAGAGCCTCAAGACCTTTTATGGCGGCCATTAATTCCATACGGTTATTGGTGGTTTTCTTATACCCTCCGGAAAGCTCTTTTTCATAGAGGTTACCCTCTCTATCCAGATAGTGAAGCACCACCCCATATCCACCAGGGCCTTCCGGGTTACCTCTTGCCGCTCCGTCAGTATATATATCAACTTTCATCAGCATTGCCTCCAAACACCTGTATTAATAAAATCATTTGCTCTTTCAGTCGCTTTATTTATGGTATCTTTATCATATCCTATAATTTCCAGAAGCTTAATGGCGTTTCTTGAGGATGCCCTTCCATCATGAATTACATACGAAAATATCACTTCATTATGCTGAACCTCTTCGGTAAAATGATAATTGGTAAAATATCTTTCAAGAATATAAGTAAGCTCTATATCATGGGTTGCGGCAAAGCACTGGACTTTATTCATGGCAAGATTTTTAAGAATCTGGGAGGATGCTGCAATCCTTTCAACGGTATTGGTTCCCCTTAACACCTCATCTACAAAACAAAGTATTCTTGCTCCCGGTTCCTTGGAAGCATCCACTATTCGCTTAAGGGATTTAATTTCAACAATATAATAGCTTTCTCCGGCTTCCAGATTATCAGAAAGAGCCATTGAAGAATACACTCTGTAAAACGGTGCTTTATAGAAAGCCGAAGGACAGGTGTTTATAGTCTGTGCCAGTATGGCATTAATTGCCACCGACTTAAGAAATGTGGATTTGCCGGAGGCATTGGAGCCTGTAATTAAAACAGGTTTGTTCTCTTTTATGGAATTGGCAACAGGTGCTTTAAT
>JBJEND010000284.1:0-4891 GCA_051880015.1 Butyrivibrio sp.
TAACCCCTCAAGATTGAGGGGAAGGGGAGTTGAATAGGCGAAGCCTATTTTTTATAAAATTTTTAAATAAAATTGATTAGTTGTCCGGAATGGTTTATAATAAAAAAGAGTATGCACATAGGGAGGAATATAATGAAGGCAGAATTTAAAGTTAACATAACGGCAAAAGATATGTTTTGTTTTTTGATAAATAATGCTTATCGCAAGTTTACGGGAGTTATCTGGGTGCTTTTCAGTGTTGTGGTGGTAGGCGTCATAATATACACCTGGGGAGATGTTCATCCTGCCAATACAGTTGTCCTTATTATTACCGCATCCCTGTATACAGTGATTAACCCCATTATTTTATGGCTTAGGGCCCGGGCCCAGATTAAGCGCAATGACTGCTTTAATAATGAACTTTTATATACTGTTAATGATAAGGGAATTACAGTGAGCCAGGGAGAGGAAACCGCAACGGTTAAATGGGACGAGATGTGGAAGGCAGTAAAATACGGACAGCTTGTGGTTGTATATGTTACCACTATCCGTGCATTTATTCTCCCTATAAGGTGTATAGGTGAACAGTATAATACATTGGTGGAGCTGGCACATAATGGTTTGCCGGCGGGATGCCATTTAAGAAAGAAGAAAACAATATGATTATAGAATCTTTTTCTCCCGAAACCACAGCAAAGCTTGGCATGAAGATAGGACAGCAGGTAATGCCGGGGGACGTAATCTGCCTTGAGGGTGAGCTTGGGGTAGGTAAAACAGTATTTACCCAGGGACTGGCTTTCGGCCTTGGAATTACAGATAATGTGAACAGCCCTACATTTACATTAATACAGGAATATCATGAAGGCAGGATACCGCTGTATCATTTTGACGTATACAGGATATCCGGGCCCTGGGATATGGATGATTTGGGATATGAAGAGTATTTCTACGGAGACGGAGTGTGTCTGGTGGAATGGGGCAGACTGATAGAGGAACTCCTTCCGTCTGATACTGTTTATATCCATATTGAAAAAGACCTTGAAAAGGGCTTTGATTACCGCAAAATAACTGTTTCAAAGGAATGGAGCCTGTTATGAAAATCCTTGCAATAGAAGCATCTTCGCTGGTAGCATCCGTGGCAGTTCTCACGGAGGATATTATTACCGCAGAATACACATTGAATTATAAAATAACCCACTCTCAGACACTTATGCCTATGATTGACGAAATTATTTCGGCAACAGGGACTCCTTTGGAAGAGCTGGATGCAGTTGCTGTTTCAGCGGGCCCCGGATCTTTTACCGGACTAAGAATAGGTTCGGCAACGGCAAAGGGACTGGGACAGGCACTTAATATACCTCTTATTCATGTGCCTACACTGGATGCCATGGCATATAATGCCTTTGGCTTTAACGGGCTTGTTTGTCCCATTATGGATGCCAGACGTTCCCAGGTGTACACGGGAATATATTCTTTTGAGGAGAATAAGCTTAATATTCTCATGGAAAGCAGTGCAATTGCCATAGAGGAGCTTATACAGAAACTTAACGATTACCATATGCCTGTAATGTTTATCGGGGACGGCATTCCGGTTTTTGCCAATGTAATACAGGATACAGCCCGATTCCGGTATGTATTTGCTCCGGCCAATATGAACCGCCAGAGAGCAGCAAGCGTGGCAGTACTGGGCTCACTTTATTATTCTGAAGGAAAAATTGAAACCGCAGCAGAGCATCTGCCGGAATATCTGAGAGTGTCCCAGGCAGAACGGGAAAGAGAGGCGCGTCTTGCAAATGGCTGACGGTATGCTTATTACAATAAGAAAAATGCAGCCGGAAGATGCAGCCTTCATTGCAGAAATAGAAAAAACCTGTTTTTCGGAGCCGTGGAGTGCCAAAGCATTTGCCGAGGCCGCACAAAACAAAGATTATATATATCTTACCGCGCTGGATTGCCATGCTACTGTGGGATATGCAGGCTGTCTCCTTGCAGGGGAAGAAGCTGATATTACCAATATTGCCGTATCAGAGAAATACCGCAGAATGGGTATTGGTCAGGAACTTTTAAGACAGCTTATTCTTTTGTCCGGGCAAAATGGAGTGACGGAAATGTTTCTTGAGGTGCGTCAAAGTAACATGCCGGCACAAAGCCTTTATTCCGGTATGGGATTTGAGGCTGTGGGCATCCGCAGGAATTTTTACAGAAAGCCTGATGAGGATGCAGTAATTATGAAATATACATTCACAAGGGAATGAGGGAATATAATGCTTGATTTATGCTTACTTGGAACCGGGGGAATGATGCCCCTTCCTAACAGATGGACAACTTCATTAATGACCAGGTATAACGGAAGCTCTTTGCTTATTGACTGCGGAGAGGGAACACAGGTTGCACTAAAGAACAGTGGCTGGAGCTTTAAACCGGTGGATATTATATGTATAACACATTTTCATGCAGACCACATTGCAGGGCTTCCCGGTTTTTTGCTTACCATGGGTAATGCAGAGCGTACGGATGATTTACTCATCATCGGCCCCAGGGGAATTGAAAAAGTGGTAAATTCCCTTAGAATAATTGCACCGGAGCTTCCTTTTAAAATTAATTTCCATGAGATAACCGAGGATACGGATACTATTGAATATAAGGGATATATAATAGAAGCTTTTAAGGTGCTTCACCGGGTGCCCTGCTACGGATACTCCATACGGATTAACAGACAGGGAAAATTCGATGCCCAGGCGGCAAAAAATATGAATATCCCTTTACAATACTGGAACAGACTCCAAAAGGGGGAAACCATTGTAAGTGACGGACGCACTTTCACTCCTGATATGGTGTTAGGACCGCCCAGAAAGGGCATTAAAGTGACATATTGTACGGATTCAAGACCTGTTCAGGCTATTGCAGACAATGCGGCGGATGCGGATTTGTTCATATGTGAAGGAATGTATGGTGAACCGGGCAAAGAAAGCAAAGCAAAAGAATACCGTCATATGACCATGTATGAGGCAGCCAATCTGGCCAGGGAGGCCGGGGTAAAGGAACTTTGGCTCACCCACTACAGTCCTTCTCTGGTAAGGCCTGAGGAATATCTGAATCAGGTAAGAAATATTTTTGAGAAAACCAAAATGCCCAGAGACGGCTGGAATAAGACTATTGATTTTATTGACTGACATATTTTATATAAACTGAGGAAGGAGGGATACAATGAAACAGATATGGAACAAAATGCGTAAACCTATCATATTTACACTTATGGCTGTGGTAGTAGTGGGCGTATATTATTACTGCTCCAGAAAAGAAGTGGACAATAATAATAAAATATCTGCTAATGATGAGATTACCGAGATTATCTCCAGAGATTTAAACCTTAATTATCCCTCCACTCCCAAATCAGTAGTTACGTTTTACAGTAAAATTATAGAAGCTGTATATAAAACCCAGCATACGGATGAGGAACTGGCTGCTCTTGCCGGACAGGCCAGAGGACTGTTTGACGAGGAACTTTTATTACTTAATGATTATGATACATATATGGAAAATCTAAAAATTGAAACAGAGGTTTACCAAAAAGCCGGAAGGTATATCTCCGGATTTGAAGTAGACGACGGATATAATATAAAGTATCTGAAGTTTGAAGGCAGGTCCTATGCTAAAATAAATGTAAAATACTATGTAAGAGAAGGGAAGAACCTTATTTATACATACGAAAAATATACTTTAAGGGAGGATGAAGAAGGAAATTGGAAAATTCTCTATTGGGAGTTGACTGATGCTTCTTCAATGGAAGACTGAATTGGAAGATGTATTAATTCTGGCAATAGAAAGTTCATGCGACGAAACGGCAGCGGCGGTTGTGCGTAACGGAAGAGAAGTTTTGTCCAATATTATTTCGTCACAGATTGATCTGCATACGCTTTACGGAGGGGTTGTACCTGAAATTGCCTCAAGAAAGCATATGGAACAGATTAATCAGGTGGTGGAGCAGGCACTTAGTGAGGCCAAAGTAACTCTTAAGGATATTACGGCTGTTGTCGTAACTTACGGACCCGGGTTAGTGGGAGCTCTTCTGGTAGGCGTATCCCATGCCAAAGCCTTAGCTTATGCTGCCCATAAGCCGCTTATAGCTGTACATCATATAGAAGGCCATATTTCTGCAAACTATATAGAAAATCCGGACCTTGAGCCGCCCTTTGGATGTCTGGTTGTATCAGGAGGCCATACTCATCTTGTTAATGTGAAAAATTACGGTGAGTATGAGATACTTGGCCGTACCAGGGATGATGCTGCGGGAGAAGCCTTTGACAAGGTGGCCCGGGCAGTTGGATTAGGCTATCCGGGAGGCCCTAAAATAGACAGGCTTGCCAAAGAGGGCAATCCCCTTGCCATAGATTTTCCCAAAGCCAAAATTGCGGATTCCAGATATGATTTCAGTTTTAGTGGAATAAAATCTGCCGTTTTGAATTATATTAACCATTGCGAAATGAAAAATGAAGAGATAAACAAAGCTGACCTCGTGGCTTCTTTCCAGAAAGCGGTGGTAGATGTACTGACAGAGCATGCCATGTGTGCAGTGGATGAGTTTGGGTTTTCAAAGCTTGCCATAGCGGGAGGCGTTGCTTCCAATTCGGCTTTAAGGGCTTCCATGGAAGAGGCTTGCAGCAAAAAGGGTATAAAATTCTACCATCCTTCTCCCATACTTTGCACTGACAATGCGGCAATGATTGGCGCTGCCGGATACTATGAGTATCTTGCGGGACACAGGGCATCATTGGATTTAAATGCCATACCTAATCTGAAACTGGGGGAGAGATAATATGATTACCAATACGGTAATAGTTCTTGCCGGGGGCAGCGGAAGCAGAATGAACAGCACAGTCCCCAAACAGTACATGGATATTAACGGGAAGCC
>JBJEND010000285.1:0-24619 GCA_051880015.1 Butyrivibrio sp.
CTAAAATAAATTTTTCCTGTTCTTTAGTGTATAATCCGTCCTTTTCCGTGAGATAAGCCAGAAACTTCAGGAATTCGTATTTCAAATTCTCGCGGAATGTCGTGGCAAGATTGTCCTTTATAATCCCGGACGCTTCAATTTCATCAGCAAATTCCAGACATTTATTCACCTGTTCTTTAATTGTATCTTCCATTTTACACCTCTTACTTCACAAGCGCCTCTGCGCCCTCTGAATAATATATATTATAATTTTCGTCTACAAATATTCCGTACACGCCATCCATATTGTCTATCAGGGACATTGCATCCTCCATACCCATTACAAAGCAGCCTGTACTAAGACAGTCGCATACAGCTCCCGATTCTGCTATTATTGTAACAGATAACAGTCCGTTTTCACAAGGCATTCCTGTGGCAGTATCCAGAATATGGTGATAAATTATTCCATCCTGTTCAAAATAACGTTCATACACTCCGGAAGTTACAACACTTAATCCGTCAATATTCAGCCCAATGAGTATTTCCTCTGAAAAAGGCCTTTTAATACCTACGGAAAAATCTTCTCCTGTGGGTTTCCCTCCGATACAAAGTATATTGCCTCCCAGGTCTATAATTGCACTTGTGACTCCTTTTTCCGTCAGAAATGTTCTGATACCGTCTGCAGCATACCCCTTGGCCACAGCTCCCAAATCCAGTCTTGCTCCGTTAAGCCTTATCGCGTTATCTTCTATTTCTATTGCTTTATAATCCGGTTTACCCAAAGCCTCCGCTATATCCGCATCGGCCGGTACGGTATTTTTCCCTCCTCTGAAATCCCACAGGGAAGATAGAGGTTCTATTGCAATATTCAATGCAGAATACGTAATTTCACCATACTTTTTCCCAAATTCAATCAATTCTTTGAGAATAAGCTTATCCTCTGAATCAATTACCATATACCCGTCTTCATTAAGCTCATACAGTAAGAAGTCGCTGCGTGTCCGGCTGAAAATTTTTTCGTAGCGACCGCATAATTCCACTGCCTCCTCTGCCAGCTCACTGCTTCCGCAACCGTAAAGCCTTACACTAATATAAGTGTCAAAATAATATCCTTCCGCCGAATGAATGGTGGAGGGAGTATTGTAACTGCATCCCTGCAAAGTGGGTATAATACATATTAATACCATAAATAATAGTAAATGAGGAACTGTTTTTTTCATATTAAGCATTATACTATTTCTTGACAGATAAATCAATTTTAAGTACTATAGTAATAGTTACTAATATTATTTGAGAGGTACATTATGGCACACTGCGCTATGAAATACAGCAGACAGCGTGAAGCAATACGCACTTTCCTGTGCTCACGAAGGGATCATCCCACTGCTGAAGTTGTTTATGAAAATTTAAGATTGCAATTTCCTCATATAAGTCTTGGCACAGTTTACCGCAACCTGTCACTTCTGGTTGAACTGGGTGAGGCCAATAAGTTTCCCGGGCCTGACGGATTCGACCACTTTGACGGTAACACCATGCCCCACTATCATTTTATATGTAATGAATGTAATGCCGTTCTGGATCTGAATTTCCCCGAAATCGAAGACTTGAATTCCATGGTAAATAAGGGCTTTGACGGAATAATAACAGGTCATTCCGCATATTTTTACGGGAAATGCAAAAACTGTAGTAAACACACTTGACAAAATTATTTTTATAAGCTATATTAAAACAGTAATGATTACTAATTTCAATTTTCAATAACTTTAACCAAATATATTTATGAAAGCGAGGAATTAAAAAATGGCTAAATATGTATGCAGCGTATGCGGATATGTTCATGAGGGAGACGAAGCTCCTGAGAAGTGTCCGGTATGTAATGCTCCGGCTTCTAAGTTTACTGAGCAGAAGGATGAGAAGGTCTGGGCTGCTGAACATGTCGTAGGTGTTGCTCAGGGAGCACCGGAAGATATTATCGAGGATTTAAGATCTAATTTCATGGGAGAATGTTCAGAAGTAGGTATGTACCTTGCAATGGCAAGGGTTGCCCACAGAGAAGGTTATCCTGAAATCGGTCTTTACTGGGAGAAGGCAGCTTATGAAGAAGCTGAGCATGCTGCTAAGTTTGCAGAATTACTTGGCGAAGTTGTTACCGATTCAACCAAGAAGAACCTTGAGATGAGAGTTGATGCTGAAAATGGTGCAACCGCAGGCAAGTTTGATCTTGCAAAACGTGCTAAGGCTCTTAACCTTGATGCAATCCATGACACCGTTCATGAAATGGCAAGAGACGAGGCAAGACACGGCAAAGCATTCGAAGGACTTTTGAAGAGATACTTTGCGTAAGCATTGAAAACTGCAAAACAAGAAATGAATGGCACCCTGCAAGCTTGCTTGTAAGGGTGCCATATTTGTTTCTTGTTTTATAGGGCGACAGCCCAGGCTGTATTAGAAATCCTCAACCTTTCCGTACTGATATATGGTAATACCGTCACAACAGTCATTTGCAAGAATATTTATGATATTTTCACGGGTTACCCTGCATACAAATGTTCCAGAAGAAAAAACATATCCAATGCTGTCAATTCCGCATTCTTTGGCAATGCCGTTTACAGAATTTTCCAGTTCTGCTTTTCGCTCAAAATAATCGCTTATTCCCTTGGCATCCAGTTCATTTTCAAGGGAACGGACTATTTCGCTTTTAATATGTACATATACCCTCAGATAATCCTTTTCCGTCATATTATCTGCTATCTCCCCATTGACCTCCCATTCCGTAATGGAATTTTCCAGGTCAAAGGATAAATTTATGTCATATCCGTCAGTACATACAAGTTCCTGAATCTGCTCTTTGGTGGCAAATATCACATTGCTTTTTGTATCTGCCTTGGTAACTTTATTCTGCTTTATAAAATTATTATATATTTCTTCCCATTCTTTGCCATTTTGTTCTGTTACCCTTATGGCAAACACTATTCCGGAATCCTGCTGGACACTTTCAAAATTCTCCTGTAATTCTTCATCAATAGTAACGGTTCCTTTGTCCTGAACCTTATCCGTCTCAGGCACATTTGTATTTTCCCCGGTAAAACAGCCTGTCAGTACCATAACAGCCATTGCTGTAACAGCGGAAATTTTTAATATATTATTCATAAGCAGCCTCCTATTTTTTAATTTACTTGCTCCCATGCCAATCCAATTCTAACATTACCGCTTCCCTGGTAATTTCCAACTCTATTAATTCTCACTTCATAATATCCAGCTCCATAGGTATTTAATACAGATGTAGGTATTTCTATAACCTCATAATTTGTATTTGCTGAATATGTAGCATTAGAATTGGCGGTAGATGTTGCTACAAGTGTGCCATTCTTATATATTTTCATATCATAATCTGTACAGTAAGTTGCCGAATTCTCTACGGAAATAACCTCCCATGCACATGCAACACGAAAAGGCTTTGTTGTGTAATCACAATATACATTATATGAAAAAGATGTATCATTTGGTGTTGCATCGAAATGTGTTCTTCTACCATTTCTTGCTACCCTATAGCAAAAACCAGCATCAACAACCCCTGCTCCCTCTTGATTGGATATTTTTGTCCCTGATACATACGTCATAGGCGTTCCGGCATTATAATATGCACTAGCTATTAACGCTGCCTTTATTGTTTCAGGCTTATCTTTAAGCCCCACATTTCTACACATCATCTGAACTACAGTGCCCGTGATAAACGGTGCGGAATAACTAGTTCCACCGACAGATGTTCCATATATTGTTAGTGAACCTGGTGCAGATATATCAGGTTTATTGATACATGTTATTTTCTCCCTATATAAACTATTTCCTCTCAATTCATAGGGCTTTGAAATCGTTGGATCTGTTCCATATGAGGTTACTCCTCCAACCGTAATTGCGTTTGGTGACATTCCGAGCGCATTGATGTATTGTGTTGCTTGTTCTCCATTTCCTGCCGCTATAACAAATGTAACCTTATTGTTTTTTACCAATCTGTCAATTTGTCTTGAATAACTATTATATTCACCATTTTGAGGTTGACCTCTCGTAATATTAATTACATTTACATTATACTGCGTTATCAACTCTTCACAACTATTTATTATATCCGATAGTTGATCTGCGCTACTAGTATATATAGTACAATCCGGTGCCATCTTCTTTATTACGGCACATACCTGGGTAGCATGTGACGTTACTGTTCCCGCATTAGTTTTAATTATATTATTACCATCATTACCCATCACAGTTAAGTCAGGATGACCACCTTGTACATCTCCTACACGAATCCCTTGTCCTCTATATCCATCATTAACTGATATATTTCCCCTAATTATATTATAGGCAGCATCCAGTGTTGCAAAATCCATACATTTATTTTCCGTCTCATAATATATATTGCGCACCTCTTCCATTTCTGAAATGAACAATATCTGCTCTTTTGTAAGATATATTTTTCTAATAAATGGAACAAAAATTCCAATACTATGAAAATCTGCATTCATTAATCCTGCTTTTTTGAGGAAAATAACATTCATGCTCTGATAGTATTCACTAAGTATTTTATTTCTTTCTAATGAAATTCTGTCATAAAATTCCACTAATGTCTGACAATATTCTTTTCCCTCCCCTTCATTCTTTAACAGGGAGAGCGTTTCGATTTCTACAAGTTGTTGTTCCGAAACATTTGCTCTTTTCATAGCAAGCTTATCAACCTGTTGATTATCGATACAATCGATTAATTCTATTGTAACAGGAATTAATTCATCGTCAGAAACCATTAATAAATATTTTTTTAGTTCGTCTGTTATAACAGATGAGCCCTCCCCGCTTTCTGCCATCATAAAATTAAAATTATTTTCTTCCTTTAGAACCGACTGCGCACTTGTCAACATTGGAACAAGTATAACAAACACTACAATAGTAGATATAAAAGGCATTATTTTTCTCATATATACCCCTCCTTTTTTGTTTATTATATCATATCTGTATTGACAGCGCAACTATAATTGCGGACTATAATATTTTTATTATTATTCTATGATATTAGTTTTATTTTTAACACATATACAGCAACAGTCCCCAAAACAATTGAACATGCAAACCAAGAAATCATGTAAACTTAATAGCATATAACATAGAAGTATTTAGAAAAATTGAATTATTTCTCCAGGAAATGATAAGGTAATTGTCAAATTTCTACTTTTTCAATTTGTCTGACCAACTCTAAACCCCTGTGATATTCCGTTTCAATATGATAAAAACCATATTTAAATCCAAGGCTTTTTAACTGGTCAAAGGAAATGCAAAATTCATACCAGGTTTTTCCTCTTTCAGTTTCTGTTCTTTCAGGTTTAAATGTATCCTTTATCTTCTTATATTCCGGCATTTCCATATGTATGTCATACAGATTAATACTGATTATTCCGTCTTTAATGCTTACTTGTGCAATGTCAATTATATCTCCTGATGAATTTCTCCTCCGTTCTTTTTTTTGCATCACCCACCAGAAGATAAATACGTTCCATTAAGTCATAATAATTTTTGCGAGCCGCCTTTATATCTTTAAAAACCTTTCTATCATAATCAATCAACTGCTTCTCATCTATGGTTTCAAATGTTTCCATGCCGCCGGCCCTGTGCACAAGCTTAATGGCAGCACGGGGGCTGTGGGCAATGTAGTCCTTATATGTGATTCTGTAAATATATTTTGTATATAGACTGTCTTCCCGAATTTCATCAGGAATAAAACCTGCATCAAATAAAAATGACGGATAGTCAAATTCAAAAAATACAAATTTTCCATTGGAATATTCTTTAGGTCGCAGCCATTTTGAATCAATGCTCCTTATATTGTACCCACTACCGCCTACCTGTATATATTTACGCTCTTTGAATTCAAAAAACATTTCAACATGGTAGGTATTACGAACAGGTTTGTTTTCTGTATATTCGCAGTAACTCTTTTCCAATTCTCCCATATCTTTCTCCCTTATCTGAAAACATAATCTATATCCATGAAAGAAACCTTCTTATCAATTAATACTCTTTTACGATGGTCCGTATTGATTACATGAAGTTCATAATCAATGTTTTTTTCTTCTAATTTGTTTTGTGAAATTTCATAGAAATTTATATGAGCGCCGTTATAGGGTTTAACATTTACCGGAAGGAATCCGTTTCTGAACATAACATCCATTTCCCTGTCAATATAGTCTTTACTTATTATTTCAAAACAAAGTCTCCAGTTTATAAATTCCTTTACAGGTATTTTTGTTTCCACGGGGCAATTCTCCACAACTATTTTGCCATTTTTGTATATAGGCTTAATTATGGAATCTCTTATAATAAAATATAATTCTATTTTCTCACCATTTTTAAGCTCTCTTATCGTCTCCATAATTCTTTTCCCGCTATTTTACATATTATTTTGGTATTTCATTATTAACGTATATATAGTATAATATTAGTGACAAGATATACTTGTCAACAGCCTATACAAGGATGTATATCAGAAATCTTATGATTTCAGAAAGGAGGAACGGGTTATGTCCTATTATAATAACAGTATTTTAGGCTTATTTCAGAATAATACTTCCAACAGCTACTCAGGAATTTCTTTTACTGACTATGCCAGTATCAGAAGCGGAGCCTATAAGAAACTGTTAAAAAGCTACTACGGCCAGTCAGCTTCATCCGATTCAGGTAAGACTTCCGGTGCCGTTTCCAGGCTTGTGAATAATCAGCAGGGTAAGAATCTTACCAGTGTACGCAGCAACGCAGACGAATTGTCCGATGCGGCCAAGGCTTTGTATAAGGCCACGGACTATGACAAAGATGCCGTTAACAGTGCAGTTAAATCCTTCGTCTCTAAGTATAACGACGTTATCAAGGCAGTGGACAATGCTGATTCATCAAGTGTATTAAGAAACGGAATTTATATGGCCAAACAGACTGATGCCTACAGCAAAAGTCTGGCCAAGGTGGGAATTACCATCAACTATGATAATACTTTGACCGTAGATGAGAAAGCGCTTTCCGATGCCGCTGTAAGCGATGTTAAGACTCTGTTTAACGGAGTTGGTTCCTTTGCCTACCAGACCGCACAGAAAGCAGAACAGATTGGACTTGCCGCAAAACAATCCTCCGGTACTTCTTTATACGGAAGCAATGGTTCCTATAACTATTATAACTACATAAGCAGCATTAACAGTTATATCTAAAGAGTACAACACCGGCTGTATAAGCGGCGGAGCCAATCTGTCAGACAAAAAGACCGGATATCAAAGATTATTCTCTGATATCCGGTTCTTATGTATATTTATACTATTTTTCCCTGACCATCTTATACATTCCAAACTCATCCTGATACAGCTTACTTCCCGCCGATGCCTCCAAAGGCAGCTTATATCTGGCAAGTTCTATTTCATCCCCCTTGGGATTACGGCACAATGCATACTGTTTTCCTATCTCAATTATTGTTAAATATCTGGCCGACTGCTCTGTTTTCATCGAATCTCTCCTTACTCAAATCTCACTCCTCCTATTTTACCACTATTTTCAAAAAATTCTATTATTTTTTTAATATTTTTTCTTCAAAAAACATCAAAAAGGGACAGGCCCTTTACGAACCTGTCCATCTATTTGAAAAGCATTTGGCAGCAAATAACGGGAGGAGCCAGATGCCGCCAAACCGTTATTCTTCTTCACCGATTAAAAACATTGTAGGGTCAACCGGCTTATCATCAGATGTAAGTTTAAAATACAGGTTGCTGCCTTCAACAGAAAAATATTTTGTAGGGTTTGCCACCTTTCCAATAACCGTTCCTGCTTCCACATTGTCCGAAATTCCCACCGCCAGTTCTGAAAGCTGTCCATACACAAGCTTATATCCGTTTCCGATGGATACTACCATGGTTGTTCCGATTACCGGGTCTTCATAAATATCTTCAACCACCCCCGGCGCAGCACTTAATACTTCCGTTCCTTTTTGGGCACTGATTACAATAGCAGGGTTACACCTGTACTGATCAAGGGTGGGGAAATAAATTGTATTGTCCATATTATATTCCAGTACAATTTCTCCTTCCACCGGCCATAAAAGGGAATCCGATTCTCCAAAATTATAAACCGGCGCATTGACCTCCACGGAAGGTTCTTCCTCCGTCACCGAAGCAGGTATGTCGGGCTTTGTGTTTTCAATAGTTTTGGAAGGGATTTCCTCTGCCGGCTTTGTACCGGCATCTTTGGACGGCTCTTCTTTTTTATTGTCTGCAAGCTGGTTTTTTCCATCTTCACTTTCAGACTCGGTTTCCTTTTCCACGTTTAAATCAATGAAATTCTTATTTTTCTGTGACGTAGCACTTCTGACAATGGTAATAATACCTACCACAAGGGCTGCAACAATGGCAATAGTTGCCACAATGGAAAAAATCTTTTCTCCGTCTAATTTTTTTCTTTTATTTCTGTTCATAATAACCTCCACATTGTAAACCATATGTTTGTTATTATATTTTCCAGATAAAAGAACTTTTATTCACTGATTAACAGGATATTTTTGTAATAATAATATAAAATTTCCTCAAACCCCGCTCCCGCTGCTGCCTTCTGTCTTGCAGAATACAGGGACATTCCGTAGCCGTTTCCTATTCCTTTAACCGTAAAAATAATATTATCGTCCCCGGAGGTTATCATAAAGTTTCCTGATTTAAGTCCCAGACAAGATGCCAGCTCATCCCCGCTTAAAGTAATATTCCCAATCATTATCGTTGTTATGTAGCCTGCCTCATCCCGGCTTACCACCTGGATAGCTTCTGATATGCGTCCTTCATATTTCACATCCGGATAGACGGATTTAATTTTGGCGGACAAATCCTTCCGGGAAAAAGAAACTATACTTAAATAGTCCGGACTTTGCATATCTTCACTGCAATTTACCATGGATAAACATGAGTTTTCAATGCCTCTGGTATAACCTGCACTTAATATGCAAAAATACGGCAGCATCTGTCCTGATTGCACGGACATGGTTATCCCCTCGGTTGCATTAACAGCCTCTAAGACAGCTTCATAATATGCCGGGTAGTAATCACCCCATTTGTCCTTCATCTCCCGATATGTAAGCTGTCTTGGGACAAGGGCGGCAGGAGTTACGCCCGTCCCTCCTCCTTCCGTATTTTTCAGATAGGTTCTTACCACAACAGAAAGAGCCTTTAAAAATTCCGCACTGTCTCCCGCTTCATAATAAGCTGCAACCGTTCTTATAATATAATCCGTCACATCCGTGATTTCCGATTCAATGTCCTGTAAAGAACCTACAGTATTTGCAGCTTCCTTTGTCCTGTTTCCCCTACAGCTCCCGCCCATTAACACTGTAATTAAATACGGAATCATAAGACATACTGCAAAATATAAAATAAATATAAATACTGTTTTCCTCATAAGACATTTTTCCTCTTAAACCTATCTTATGCAGAAACCGCAAAAATATTCTGTAACAGTAGAAAAAAAAACTAAAAATGTGTATAATCAATTAAAAGAAACTTACGGGAGACCCATATGAGTAATGACACAAGACCAATCGGCGTATTTGATTCAGGCGTAGGCGGCATAAGCGTGCTGCGGGAGCTTATATCCCTTATGCCGAATGAAAATTTTATATATTTCGGCGACTCCGCCAACGCACCCTACGGCACAAGAACCTATGACCAGGTATACAGTCTTACCGAGAATACGGTTCACCGCCTTCTGGCACAGAACTGCAAATGTCTGGTAATTGCCTGTAATACCATCACTGCTGCCGCGGTATCACTTCTTCGCAGGGAATATCCTGACATACCCATTATAGGTATTGAGCCTGCTATCAAACCTGCCATTGAGGCAAAACCGGGAGGTAATATTCTCATTCTTGCAACTTCGGTTACCCTCAGGGAAGAGAAATTCCTCCACCTTCTTGCTGAATTTGAAGACAAAGCATCCATAACTACCATTCCCTGCCCGGGAATAGTTGAATTTGTTGAAAGAGGAGAACTGGACAGTCCGGCACTTACTGCACACCTTAAGTATCTGCTTAAGGATGCTCTTAATCCTCCCCCGGATGCCGTAGTCTTAGGATGCACCCACTACCCCTTTGTACGCAATGCCATTGCCTGTATTACAGGCAGTCAGGCCTTCATAGTTGACGGAGGAAACGGCACTGCCAGAGAGACAAGACATCAGCTTATCCTCCACGACATATGTGCACCGCAGAACAATAAAGGCAATGTAGTTTTACAAAACAGTGACCCCTTAATGCTTCCTCTTATGGAGCAGCTTTTATATACACCCTAATTCACACAGGAGACCTATTATGATTTTAGAAATATGTGTATGTGTTTTAATGGCCGTACTTCTTGCCGCCCAGTTATTTCTTTCTTTCAAACAAATAAAAAGCAAAGCCCCCGACGGTAAAATACTGCTGGTTATCAGTGCAGCAGTTACCCTCGTCTGGACTCCGCTTTCAATCATAATGTTCATCACCCGGAACACAGGCGTTAAAATCGCCTGGTTCGCAGTGTCTGCTATCTATATGGTATTTACTATGTGGTATACTAACTCTTTGCAGAAAAATTTCAAAAAATAAAACATTCTGCCTATCTCTCTCCGTAACTTACGGACTCTATGGCAACAGCGCCGCCGCGAACCACTTCAAGCCTGTAGCCGAATACGGAACTTAATATCTTAAGAAGGGCTGCGTTCTTTTCTTCAGTCTGAGTGCATTCAAAAAGCAGTGTGTTTTTGTTGCAATCCTTTATGGTTACACCATATACCTGGGCAATTCTGAAGGCTTCAGCCTTATCCTTCTCATTACAGCTGTTTATCTTAACAAACATGAGCTCCTTCATATGCACTGATAAGTCCGTAAAATCCATAACCTTAATAACTTCCACACTTCTGTTAAGCTGTTTCTTAATCTGTTCAAAGGTCTTGTCATCACTGGTTACGCTGATGGTCATTCTGGATACGGAAGGATCCTCCGTAACGCCTACGGAAAGGCTGTCAATATTATAACTTTTACCGGAGAAAAGGCCTGATATTCTTGCAAGAACACCGGTTTCATTCTCAACATATATGGAAATCCATCTTTTTTTCATTGCATTCATATATATACCTCCTATCCGAACATCATATCCGTCAGGGCTTTGCCTCCCGGCACCATGGGATATACGTCATAATCACAGTCAATAATAAATTCTATAACCGTTGGGCGGTTAGTATTGGCCTTAGCCCGCCTGAAGGCTTCCTTCATCTCTTCCTCATTAGTAACACGGATTCCTTCGGCATTATAGCTCTCTGCCAGCTTCACAAAATCAGGAACATACTGTTCGCCCCTGCATATACCCTCTGTCTGACAGCTTCTCTTACAACTTCTGCTGTATCTTAAACAGGTGCTGGCATAACGTTTATCATAAAACATTTTCTGCATCTGCTTAACGTTGCCGAGATATGTATTATTAAATATACAATATACAACAGGAACCTCCAGCAGGGAAGCCGTTGCCAGTTCCTGAATGTTCATCTGGGCTCCGCCGTCACCTGATATACATACCACATGGCCTGCCTTCTCTCCCAGATAAGCACCTATTGCCGACGGAAGTCCGTAGCCCATTGTGCCAAGTCCTCCGGATGTAAGGAACTTACGTTTTCCGTCCATCTTAAGATACTGGGTGGTCCAGAGCTGATTCTGGCCTACATCCGTGGTTACAGTGGAGTCGGGGAAAAACTCATTAATTCCGTTAATAATAATCTCCGGAGTCATTCCCTCATAATTACTCATAGTGATGGGAATTTCTTCCTTCCATTTCATAATATCATCAATCCATTCCTGGGTCTTGCAGGGACTTGTGTGCATGTCCATCTCACTAAGAGCCGCTTTGGCATCTGCAACGATTGGTACATCCACTACTATATTTCTGGATATGGATGCAGTATCTATATCTACATGAATTATTTTTGCATTCTTTGCAAAATCTTCTATGGTTCCTGTTATTCTGTCACTGAATCTTACACCGATGGCAAAAAGAACATCGCATTGGGTAACTGCCATATTGGAAGCATAGTTACCGTACATACCTATATTACCTACATACATGGGATGATCTGTTGCAATGGCGCCTTTACCCATAATAGTGGTAACCACAGGAATATTCATCTTCTCCGCAACAGAAGTAAGAACCTCACCTGCACCTGCTATCTTAACACCGCCACCGACAAGAAACAGTGGGCGTTTAGCCGCTTTGAGCATTGTCATGGCTTTCTTCATCTGACCTACATGTACACCATTGCTGGGCTTGTAGCCTCTGATGGCGATATCCTCCGGATACTCATCACTTCCCATGGCAAGCTGGATATCCTTAGGGATGTCCACTACAACCGGTCCCGGTTTACCTGTTCTGGCTACATAGAAAGCTTTCTTGATAATAGTACCCAAATCCTTGCGGTCTCTCACTGTAACCGCATATTTACAGATATTACGGGTAACTCCCACAATATCCACTTCCTGAAAGGCATCATTGCCGATTAAGTCCCTGGAAACCTGTCCCGTAAAACATACAAGGGGAACACTGTCAAAATTGGCTGTTGCGATTCCCGTAACAAGATTGGTAGCTCCCGGTCCGCTGGTAACAAGGCACACACCCACCTTACCTGTAGCTCTTGCATATCCGTCTGCTTCATGGCAGAGTGCCTGCTCGTGCCTCGGAAGCACTACATCTATATCTTCAGCGTCATACAGTGCATCGAATAAATCAATAGCCATTCCCCCGGGATAGCCGAATACTGTGTCTACGCCCTCTGCACGCAACGCTTTTACAAATAATTCTGTTCCTTTGATATTCATGAATATCCTCCCGCAATAAATATCTGTTTGAGAAATATTTTACCACATAATAATGCTATTCCACAATAAAATTATCAATTAATCTTGTTTTGCCTATTCTTACTGCAATAGCAGTCAGAATAGGGCCGTCAATCTGCTCTACATCCTGCAGGGTATTAAAGTCTACCATCTCCACATACTCTACATTGGCAAGAGGTTCACTTTTAAGGATATCCATCATTGTGGCTTTGACAGTGAGGGCATCCTTAATTCCTTCTTCCACCATTTTTTTTCCGGTAAAAATTGCCTTGGATAAAATAACTGCGGCCTCCCTTTCCTTGGGATTAAGATAGGTATTTCTGGAACTTTTGGCAAGTCCGTCCGCCTCTCTTACGATGGGGCAGCCTACAATTTCGATATCGAAATTCAAATCCCTCACCATTCTTCTGATAATAGCAAGCTGCTGGGCATCCTTCTGTCCGAAATATGCCCTGTCCGGAGTAACAATATTAAAAAGCTTGGATACTACCGTACATACTCCCCTGAAATGAATAGGCCTTGTTTTGCCGCAAAGAACCTCTGAAAGAGTATGAATATCCACATAAGTACAAAAATCGTCAAAATACATTTCTCCGTCTTCAGGATGAAATACAAGGGAAGCTCCCATTTTTTCGCAAAGAGCGCAGTCTGCCTCAAAATCCCTGGGATAGCTTTCTAAATCCTCTGTGGGGCCAAACTGTATGGGATTAACAAAAACGCTTACTACAACTCTGTCATTTTCCTTTGCGGCACGCTCAATAAGGCTGGCATGGCCCTCGTGAAGATAACCCATTGTAGGCACCAGTCCGATACTTAATCCCTGTTTTTTCCACTCCTTAATATTTTCCCTTACTTCCTTAACTGTATATGCTTTAATCACCTTTTTGTCCTCCGTTTTTTAATATAATTTTTCTATTACTTCGTCTGATATTGCAAAGGTATGCTCTGCTGACGGGAAAGTTCCTTCTTTAACCTCTTTGGAGTATTCTGCAAAAGCCTCCCGCATAAGTGTACCTATATCAGCAAAATGTTTCACAAATTTGGGCTTAATGCCTCCGTACATATTGAGCATATCCTGATATACCAGCACCTGACCGTCGCATCCGGCCCCTGCGCCTATTCCTATGGTAGGAATACGAATTGTTTCGCTGATTAATTTAGCAAGTTTTTCGGGAACACACTCCAGTACCACCATAAATGCCCCAGCCTCTTCAACAGCTTTGGCATCCTCTATAACCTGTCTGGCGGCCTCTTCTGTCTTGCCCTGCACCTTAAATCCGCCAAAGGCATTCACTGACTGTGGAGTAAGTCCGATATGAGCGCATACCGGAATCTGGGCATCCACAATGGCCCGGATCTGGGCACATACTTTGGCGCCGCCCTCCAGTTTCACAGCCTGACAGCAACCCTCCTTCATAAGTCTTCCGGCATTTTCCACTGCCTGCTGCGTGGATACATGATATGACATAAATGGCATATCACCTATTACAAAAGTGTCCTTTGTGGCTCTTGTAACAGCTCTTGTATGGTGAATCATGTCTTCCATTGTAACCGGAAGAGTATCATCATACCCCAGCATAACCATTCCCAGTGAGTCTCCCACCAGAATAGTGTTAATCCCTGCCTCCTCCATAAGGCGGGCAGTAGAGTAATCATATGCGGTAAGCATGGTAATCTTATCGCCCTTCTCCTTCTGCTGCTGTAATGTCAAAACAGTATTTTTCATTTTACCAACATCCCTTTCATCATGTCATAATCTGCTCCCTCAAGACCCGCAATCTCTAAAAGCCTCAGTGAAAGCAGTCTGTATATCTCATGTTCATCACCTTTGAGTATTTGCAAATGTTTATTAACAGTTTCACAATCTCCCCGTTTAACAGGTCCCGTAAGGGCTTTGGCAGGTCCATTTTCCATTACTGCCTTCACATTGCCGGTTACCAGGGAAGTAACTGCATCTCTTGCCGTTTTATCCTCCAGACCACACTGTCCGTACAATGACAGAGCCATGTCCAGAAGTCCCACCACCAGATTACTTGCAACCACAGCAGCGGCGTGATAACGGACTTTATTATCTTTATCAATCTCCTGATATTTATTCCCGCATTGACGCAAAATTGTCCGGGCCGTATCCATACCCTTTTCATTGCCCTCCAGAGTAAAAAAAGTCTCTGTAAGCTCCTGTCCGGTATTGCTCACAGCCGTCAGGGGATGAAAAGAACATCTTCCGCCTCCCGCACCATCCACATGCCCAAATATTTCCGATGTCATAACACCGCTGCAATGGCATACTGTCTTATGGGAAAAGTCCAAATCTTTAACCGAATTCCAGACACTTTCTATTGCTCCGTCAGGAACAGTAATAAAAATAACATCACTGTCCTTAATCACTTTCTCCGGGGATTCATACGCCCTTCCTGACGTAAGACCTGCTGCAATTTCGGCACTCTCCGGGCTTTTGCTGTAATACCCGGAAATAAAAAAGCCATGCTTAATAAAATATCCTCCTAAAGAACATCCTACTCTGCCGGCTCCTATAAAACCAATATTCATATAACACCTCCAGTCCTATGCACGATGGCTATAAGCTGTATACTGCTCCCATTTACGGCGGGAAACCGTTGGAAAAATAAATTGCCGGTACAGTTTTCATATATTATCTGAAATACTATCCGTTAAATTATATAGCATAAAAAAATATATAAATCAAGCCTGTCTTCGAACTATTCTGTATTCGTCGGCATATTGGAAATACGGACATTCCCTGACATTACCCGTAACAAAATTATACATCTCATCCTCATCCAGGCTCATGCTGCATACATAACATTCTTCCTCTTCGTCATATTCATAATATCCGCATGCTTCACAATTATCCGCTGTCATATTACACCTCTTTACAATATTAATTAATCACCGTTGCTTCCACTTCATATAAATAGAATGAATAATCTGTTATTTTGTATCTGCTCTCCGCTATATCTGAATGATGATTGCGTATTTCCCCGTCAGCATCCAGATATACCCCTCCCGGATAAGAATAAACTTCCAAATCTCTTCCTACTTTTATTATTAAATCCTCATCAGGAGTATCAACCCAGATACGCGTGGTACCGGCCTCCCACTCTTCCAGCCAGTAGACCCTGCATTCATTAATCCCAGTAATCTGCAGGTCCATATAGCTTCTGTATTCTGACAGTTCCCATCCATATATGGACACAACATCTTCCGTGTTTTGTAGTTCTCCGTCTGTAATTTCATCTGTTGCCTGAATTCTGTTAATGAAAAACCAGTCAATAAGTTTAGGTGTTCCCATCTGTGCTGACCCGTACCCACACATTTCGCCCGGAAAAGCCTCACCGATAATTCCCACCGGATATTCCCGAATATATTCAACCGGGACTGAGGTTATAATCATATCTTTTATTATGCCGTTTTCCACCGTAAATTCACATACCTTGTATACTGCTTCTTCGACAAAATCCTCAAGACTGTTTTTTTCCAGCCATTCTGAATCTATTTCGTATTCCAGGGTACTGTATTTATCACCACAGCATTCATATATATATTCCTCTCCCGCCATGAAATATTCGTCCTCCGGAAGATACCAGTACGCCATATTACGGTATGGCATAGAAGAAGAAAGAGGATCTATGTGGTATTCATAATCTCCTACGGAACGTATAGTCAGGACATTATCCTCTACCGATTCCACTCTTCCCACAAACTTAAATTCATAATGTACAGCCTGCCTGCATCCTGCAAGATACAGACACATTATTACCGTTGTCAAAAATACAGATATATATTTTTTCATAAGATACCCCATTTATTCAGATGTGCTTTTTAAACTGTATACTGCCATAGGAACGCCTTGAAGCTTATGCACCAGAAGAAAATTTTTCTTTCCGTATGCAAATTCATATTTTAGTTCTGTTCCGTCTGCAGCTGTAATATCCACTGCCTTCATATGCTTTAAATTCAATCCCGGATACATACTGGACTCGGCTGCCTTAATTGTATATCGTACAGATTCTGCCTTCTCATCCAGAACATTACAGGAATACTCCCTTATCTCTACTCTGCCTCCCATAACATTTTCTTCAAAGTACTGCTCCATACCCTTCATTACATCACAAAGATATAAAAGTCTGTCCGCAACATATACACCGTAGGGGAGCTTCAAAGGCACTTCAGGTGCATCTTTTTTGTGTTTCAACAAGGGCACTGTAAAAATCGTGCAGAGAATAAACGGAACTGAATAGAGTAAATTATATCTTCCGTTAAGAGGAATATGGGTTGTCTCTTTATAGTCTTCTGTACTTAAGTCCGAAGGGTCCTGCAACTCTTCTTCATGGTTACCGTTTTTGCTTTTACTTCTCCAAAGCAGCTGATCTTCATCCTCTATTCTGTTAATTATTACTGTTTCATCTTCATTAACGTACTCACCGCATATGTCCCTGGGAACAAGAAAAGCCGTCAGAATACCCATTGTAAGGCATATCCCAATTACAGCCACTGCTCTTGCAGCTTTTTTCCTTCTGATACATACAACACCATACACCGTCAAAAGAATTACTTCTGCCGCAATTAAAGCATTCTGTATAATCTCCACCATCATAAGGCTTAAAGGTCCGTTTTTGTACAGATAATAAGCTCTGTTTACATATCCGGTCATTTCATACTTCAGAAAAAGTATTGCTCCGTAGCCGCTAAAGGATAAATATTTGTCAGCATATGTAACCATATGCTGTTCTGCGCCTCCCTCAGGCATATCCCCAGAAAGCCGTTCATTAAGTCTTCCGGGATTCACCGTCATATCCTCAAAAGCGCAGAATGACGCTCCGGGATTGTATGCTATGGAAAGGCCTTTAGTATCTCCGGCATAATAGTCCTTTTCAATATACTTCATATCAATTAACAGATTATCCGATTCTTCGTCATAATCCACATTAAGTATAATCTCTTTGTCCTCTCCGTTATATATGTACTCCCCTTCGTACATACGGCCTGAATTTTTGTAGTTTCGCAACAAAAACAGCCCTGTGGTAATTAAAATAACAAACAGGGCAGTTACAATGTCGTAAATAATCATAAATGGTTTTCTGGTGAATTTTTTCATATCGTCCCCCGACTATATATGCTATATTTTATCTCCGTCCGAAGTTTCCGTACGCTCACTGATGATATAACGCGGTCTTCCCTTAACTTCCATATATATCTTACCGATATATTCACCTATAACACCTATGGCCGTCATCTGAACACCACTTAGAAAGCATACAATACATACTGTACTGGCCCATCCGGCAACATTCCTGCCCAATATGGTCACGACAACAGCCCAGATAATTCCCACAAAACTTAAGAATGCCACAAATATACCAAGGGACATAATCATCCTTATAGGCTTAATACTCAGACTGGTAATTCCGTCAAAGGCAAGGGCCATCATTTTAGACAGCGGATAATGGGATTTGCCGGCAAGTCTCTCATGGCGTTCATAATATACGGACGTACTTTTGAATCCCACAAGAGGAAACATACCCCTTAAGAAAAGATTGACTTCTTTGTAGTTGGCAAATTCTTTCAAAACCCGGGAAGATACAAGTCGGTAATCCGCGTGATTGTATACTACCTCTGCACCCATAAAATTAAGGAACTTATAGAAGCATTCTGCACTTTTCCGTTTAAAAAAGGTATCGCTTTCACGATTATTTCTCACACCATACACTATCTCACAGCCGTCGTAATATTCCCTAACCATCTCTTCCATGGCTTTGACATCATCCTGGCCGTCACAGTCAATGGATATGGTGATATTTGCTTTTTCCACTGACTCCATCAGTCCTGCCAGAACGGCATTCTGATGTCCTCTGTTTCTGCTCTGGGATATACCTGTAAAATGTTCATCTGCCGTGGCAAAATTCCTGATAAGTTCCCATGTATCATCTTTGCTTCCGTCATTTACAAAAAGAATACGGCTGCTATCACTTACAAGTTCCTTTGATATCAGTTCCTTAAGCTCTCCCAAAATAAGCTCTGATGAAACAGGAAGAACCTGCTCCTCATTATAACAGGGTACTACTATATATAAGATTGTATCGCGGCCGCTTTTACGTTCCATCGGTTACTCCTTACAGTTTATGGGTAAATTTTAGCACAAGGATAAAGCAACGTAAAGAATAATAATTATCTGTTTTTAAGATATTCCATGAAAATTTCTTTATTTTCCATAGCACTTGTGGTGGGTCTGCCTAAATCTGCTCTGGCGCCTATGGCACACATTACTTCTATAAATGAGAGTCCGTTACGGATTTTGGCCGCTTTCAATTCCATATCCAGGTCATCCATTCTCTCCACTCTTACCCCATAAGTATAACCAAAGGCTTTTGCAGCCGCTGTTATATCGATATTGTGTGCTGCCGTAGGCATACCTCCCACCGTCTCATGGGCTTCGTTATTAATCATAATATGCACAAGGTTGGCCGGTTTTTCGGCACCTATCACTGCCATTGCTCCCATGTGCATAAGGGCAGCCCCGTCACCATCCACGCACCAGATTTTCGTATCCGGCTTGTTAATGGCTATTCCTAAGGCAATGGAGGAACTGTGACCCATGGAACCCACTGTCAGAAAATCATATTTATGGCTCCGTCCTCCTGCTTCCCGAGCCTCAAACAGTTCACGGCTTGCCTTACCGGTAGTACATATAACAGGGTCCTCCCCGGTAACTTCAATAATGTGGCGGATAATTTCCTCTCTGGTCATAACATAATTATTACTGTATTGTATTTTGCTGCCGTATTCCAAAGCTCCTTTACGCACAACAAATGCCACGCTTCTGCCTTCTGACAGATTTTTTTCGAAGTTCTTCATGGCATATCCAAGCTCTTCTTTGGTTGTATTCTTTCCCAATATGAAGGTCTCAATCTCCATATCCTTCAGAAGCTTAACCGTTACCTCACCCTGAAAAATATGCTGTGGCTCATCTGCAGTACCCGGTTCGCCTCTCCAGCCTACTATAAAAATACAGGGAATTCCGTATACCTTCCTGTTGAGCAGAGATGCCACCGGATTAATGATATTCCCCTCCCCGCTGTTCTGCATATAAACCACAGGTACCTTACCCGTAGCAAGGTGGTAACCGGCCGCCAGAGCCGTGCAGTTACCTTCATTGGCTGCAATAATATGATGTCCGGAATCTGTTCCGTATTTTTCCATTAGGAAATTACAAAGGGGCTGTAAAAGGGAATCAGGCACCCCTGTATAAAAATCAGCTCCTAAAATTTCATGTAAATCTTCTACTTTCATATGTTAACCCAAAATTTATTTTAATAACTGTATTGTGAAATCAATTTATTTTTCAGCTGATACATCATTTCTATTGACTCTTCAGACATTAAGAAAAATTCACTGTCTTTTACTGTTTTGTACTCTGCAAAATCTCCACCTTCAATTATGCTTTCATATGGTACACTTTCCGTCTTATTATAGCAAAAAATCGGTGCAACGATAAAATCATCCGATTGGATAAATATATTTTCCTTATCTCCGGTATTAAGCCTGTAGTCAAGAAAAATCAGATAGGTTTCCCCCGGATACATTTCTCTTACAAAGCTTATGTTCATGTTAGGCATTTCATTTGTCAGTGCATCCAAAAAAATTTGTGAACCACTTCTGGCGACATCAATTACGTCTCCCTCTGACACTCCTTCACCTTTAAATACATGTTGCACTGTTACTTTCTGTGTAAGGCATCTAAACCTGAAATACGATTTTTCCTCACATTTTGCAGCAATTATTATATTGCTTTCGCCCAGATTTTCCTCCATATTCTTTATCTGTCGTTCTGCAAGTTCATCATTTAAAAGTCCGACAGCAAACTGATCCAAAGGTGATTCCTCTGAATTAAAATCCTTATAGGAGGATTTGTAAAATAATCCAATACATGCTGCACAAATAATCAGTACACCTGTTATCAACGCAATATACTTTATTTTCATTCCAGTTCCTCTTTTCTGTATAGCTTACCGCTCTTAATGACGAAAACTTCATCTGCAAGTTCACTAATATCTTCTTTATTATGGCTGGCCATACATACCAGTGCACCTCTTTCTTTCTCTTCCGTTATTATTCTTCTTATATCTATAATTCCATTTTCATCCAGTGCGTTGGTAGGTTCATCCAAAAAAAGGATATCAGGCTGTTCCATAATAGCCTGCGCAATAACGATTCGCTGCTTCATTCCAAGAGAATACTTTTTATACTTACGCTTGTCATCAGGCTGTAGTCCAACCCTCTCTATAGCCCTTCTTACCTCGTTAATTCCAATTTTTTTGTTCAGTTTTGCCAAAAGCTTCAGATTATCCACCCCCGTAAGTTCAGGATACAGTCCGGCATTTTCAATCACAATTCCCATATTAGGCAAGACCGCCATATCCTTGTGCAGCTTTTTGTTATCCAGCAATATCTCTCCTGACGTATTCTTTATCAGTCCCGACAATGCTCTGAACAGCATAGTTTTACCGGAGCCGTTTTCTCCAATAAATCCATAGATTTTCCCACTTTTAAGTTCCAAATTAATATCATTTAAAATATTTTTTTCTTTTATATTCAGACATAATTTTTTTGCAACAAGTTCCAATTTATACACCTTCCGTTTCCTGATTAGATAAAATAAAATTGTGGTGCTTTACTATCATACATCCCGCTATAATCAACACTAAATTAATTAATATAAATAATCCGCAGGATATATTAATGTCAAAATCAATATTCTTTATATTAATTATACTGTTAAGCTCCTCTATTCTGCTGCTATGCAGATTAATAATCAGATGAGAAAAAGGATTTATTTTTATCATCCATGAATACTTACTTATAAGAGAGTCGTCAGTAATGAAACTTTCTCCAAGTAATAGATATAGCCCCGCTGAAAACAAAATGACTGTCTGAACTAATAAAACTCCAAAATTACTGGTAAACAATATTGAAGCCAGGTTCACTGCCAATGAGGATGCCAGTAAAAACAGCGAATAAATTACTATATAATACAAAAGTACATATACAAAACCGACATCAAAATATACAGATGAAAAAACCACACAACATAATATTTCCGCAATGACAAATATGACAACATACAGAAATGCAAAAATGTACAAACGGCCTGTTTCTAATAAAAACCACTTTGTTCTATTACATTTTCTTGAGAAGAAATATACACTTGCGGTACAAAAATGTCTGTATATGTAAGTTCCATAAAAAAACTGGAAAAAGAGTATAGGAACATACCAGTATAAAACTTCTGTAAAGTATTGCGGATAGAATTCCACATTGCCAAATGCCGAAGCAAGAATCACATCAGACAATAAAATCCCCTTACTGCTTATGGCAGCGCCAGCATAAGCAAACAGACCGCATACAAATGCTATCAAGAGAAATTTTATGTAATTTCTCATATAATATCATCCTCTTTTATTTTGTTAGTTATAATTAAAGCTGATATCACCATAAGAACAGCCAAAAAGCAAAAGTATACCGCAAACTCTTTTTCACTTTTATCAAACATTCTTAATATTAGGAAATAGTTTGTTGTATATCCAAACTCTACAATTCTGCTTAAAAGTCCTATCAAGTGAAATAAAATAAAAATTGGAAAAAAAGTAAAAATCTTGTATACAAAAATCGGCAGTGTTGAGATAGCAGCATTAAATACGGCCAGTATGCCTGACACCACGCCCCAGCATAACGTCACCAAAACAGCATATAATATTCTGCTGTCCAACCATGTCTGTGGCAAAAAATGTATGTATTCTCTTCCCACATAATGTATGTATGAAATATTGGAAGGATCACCGACAGATGAAATACTAAAGCAGATACAACTCAATAATATTTCCAGCAGAAACGGGACTGTAAATAAAATGAATGTAGTCAGGAATATCGATATCATTTTGCCGATCCAATAATTTAAACTTCCCGTTCTTGACTGAATATACAGTTTCATTCGAGTTTCTTTGTCGGTTAAATATGATGATGATGTAGGGATACATATAAGAATCGGATAAATAATCATCAAAAAATATCCGCAGGGAGACCAGGTTGACAGGGTCAGTAATTTTATCGGATCATACATTTGTGAAATATATCCAACTTCAGCATACTGAACCATATTAGAAAAAAAATTAACCAACACAAATCCTAACAGAATAAAATATGTTATAGCAAACTTCTTTTCTCTCAACATCTCTGTCATCTGCATTTTTATTGAATTAAACGTAGCTAATCACCTCATTATCCATTAATTTCCGTAGTAATAATAATCAATATACGCAGCATATTTTGCGTTGTTACCTGCAAAACACAAATCTATCTTTGTCTGTCCAAGATAGCCTTCTTTTATGTAAATTCTTTCCAGAGAAGTATTCTCAGTTAACGTATATACATCTGAAATAGGTGTATTTCCAATTGTATTATGATATAGACGAGTTAAACATTTGGTATAATTATCCGTTGTATTAGTAGTAACCGGATATACAGATTTCGCCATTACACTGGCAAAACCATAATCGCCGGTTCTTGTAATTCCTGTCTCCGCCTGAGTCATAATCTGGTTTTTTGGCACTTTTACCGTTCCCTTTCCATAACTTCCAAAAACAAACGTTCCATTTAAAGTTATTAACATTACTGCTAATAATATTGCGGCCATGCCTTGAGTAAAGTATTTTTTCATATAATTTCCTCCTATATAGTTGTTTTTACATTTGAATTCTACAACCATTGTGTTAGTTTGTCAACCACTAATTATTTATTTAAATCTATATCCTTATATTAGTTTAAGAATTTTTTTGTATAAAAACTTTATCTTTTCATCTCCCAAGCTTACCGGGTTATTTCTAAGTCTTTCGCCATTAACGGAGCGGCATAATACATCCTGATATTTTTCACCCAATGTAAAATCATGTTTTAGATTAAGACTATGAAGAAACATATCGTATTTCTTAACTGCCGCATTTGCCGTACCCACTCCCATTGCCTTTGCAATACTGTTAAATACCGATTCCAGATATTCTTTTCCTCTGGGGTCCACGCATTTATCAGTATTTTCAAGCATATATTTCCATAAGGCCGATACACATATGGCCGCCGCATGTCCGTGACTTATTCCAAAGAGTCCCGTAAGTTTGTAGCACATGGCATGTCCGGCGGTTGTCTGAGTTATATTAATGGCCTTCCCTGCCGTATTGGCAGCCAGTAACATCTGTTTATTGCCTTTTTCTTCATTGGAAAGATAGGAATCTGCGTACTTTAGAATCTGTGTTATTGCCTGGGCGGAATAAGCCCTGCTCTCCTCTGTGGAATGAACAGACCAGAAGGATTCCAGTCCATGACACAGTGCATCCAGCATGGAGGATTTCCGGTGATATTCAGGAAGTGTTGATAAATTTTTCCCGTCTAAAATAACCAAATCAGGAATACATCCCTCATCGGATACGGACATTTTTTCGCCGTTACGGTAAATTACGGCGTATCTTGTAGCTTCACTGCCGGTGCCCGCTGTTGTTGGTATTGCCATAAATTTTACTGCTTCCTTGCGTCCGGAATACAGCTTGATGCATTTGGCCACATCTATGGCACTTCCCCCTCCTACAGCGGCAATCATGTCACATCTGTTTTGGTTAAAAATCTCCACACCCTTATCAACCGATTCGTATTCGGGATTGG
>JBJEND010000286.1:0-4848 GCA_051880015.1 Butyrivibrio sp.
TCCCCACATAGGGATTCTTACAGCCGTATCCTGATAATCCCGTAAAATAGTTTCAGGTATTCCGGCACTTTCTTTTCCAAACATTATATAGCAGTCATCTTCGAATTCCACATCAGAATAACATTTTGCCGCTTTGGTGGTGGCCATATATATTTTGGCACCCGGATTACGGTTGAGAAAATCCCGAAAATTATCATATACTGTTACGTCTAATTTATCCCAGTAATCAAGTCCTGCTCTTTTTAACATCTTATCATTAATTCTGAATCCCAGAGGTTCAATAAGATGCAGCCTTGTATTGGTGGCTACGCAGGTACGTCCGATATTGCCTGTATTGGCAGGCATCTCCGGTTCATGTAATACAATATTTAACATATCTTATATCCTATGCCTCTTTCACGGATACATCCACCTCAATGGTCTTATCCGTATCATACTTAAACGGAATACATATATTCTGTGCAAAATTATTGGCAATACTGAAATTACCCTGAATGATAGTAGGCGGCGTAATATCAATAATAACGTCCTTCGTAGATAAAACTGTAGCTGCATTACCAAATACCATATTGCCAAGCTCACACAATGCGCTTAAGGGCAGCTCATCCAATACGGTAATGGGCATCATACACATTTTGGAAGCTATATCGCATGCTGCATTGTAGCTGCATGACAAAAGCACCTGTCCCTTAATCTGTCCTGTTACTCCAAGGCAGATAACTACTGTATTTTCATCAAATTTTTCTTTCTTAACATAAGGTGCTCCTGCTGTCAGTTCAATTCCGCACATATCTCTTAAAACACTCTTTGTTGCTATAAGGAAAGGATTAATATGTTCAATATTCATCTGTTCCATTTATCATTCCTCCGTAATCTGTAAGGTACTTATAAAATGTTCAAGCCTTTCCATTGCTGTCTTTAAATTTTTCAGGGAGCTGGCGTAGGACATTCGCAAAAATCCTTCACCACTGGCACCGAACGCCGTACCCGGTACAACCGCCACCTTCTCTTCTTTGAGAAATCTTATTGCAAATTCATCGGATGAAAGCCCAAATTTGGCAATATTAGGGAAGATGTAGAAGGCACCGAAGGGCTCAAAACACTGCAGTCCCATTCCTCTTAGCCTTGTAAGCATAAATCTCCGTCTCTGATCATACTCTTCCTTCATCAGAAGCACATCCTCATCCCCGTTACGCAATGCCTCTATTGCAGCATACTGGCTGTTGGTGGGAGCGCACATAATGGCGAACTGGTGTATCTTAAGCATCTGGCGCATAATAACTTCCGGCCCGCAGGCATACCCCAGTCTCCAGCCGGTCATTGCATGGGATTTGGAAAAACCGTTAATAACTATTGTTCTTTCCCTCATTCCCTCAACGGATGCAATGGAACAATGACTGCCTCCATATGTAAGTTCGGAATATATCTCGTCTGAAACCACAAAAATATCTTTCTCAATACATACCTTCGCTATTTCTTCAATCTCACTTCTTGTCATAACTGCACCTGTGGGATTGTTTGGAAAAGGAAGTACAAGTATTTTGGTCTTGGGCGTAATGGCATTCAGGAGTTCTTCTTTGGTAAGCTTAAATTCATTCTTCTCCTGAAGGGGAATAACCACCGGAACTCCATCTGCCAGAATGGCACAGGGAAGATATGAAACATAACTTGGCTGAGGAATTATTACCTCCTCTCCCGGATTAAGCATAGCACGGAATGCAATATCTATGGCCTCGCTTCCTCCTACCGTTACCAGTGTCTCATGCTCCGGATCATATCTCAACCCATATTTTCTGTCCAGATAGTTGTTAATCTCTTCTCTTAGTTCTTTCAGTCCGGAATTGCCGGTATAGTGGGTCTTGCCCTTCTGCAGGGTACGGATACCCTCTTCTCTGACAGGCCACGGGGTATCAAAGTCAGGCTCTCCCACACCCAGGGAAATCGCATCCTTCATTTCGCTGGCAATATCAAAGAATTTACGTATTCCGGACGGTTCTATACTTTCTATTTTGTCTGATATAGGCTTTCTCATGGTGAAACTAACATCCTTTCGTCATTGTCCGGAATTTCAAGTACGGTTCCATGGTCCTTGTATTTCTTAAGTACAAAATGCGTTGAAGTGCTTAATACTCCATCAAGGGGCGCCAGTTTATTAGCCACAAAAAGTGCAACCTCCTTCATGGTCTTCTCTTCAATTATTACCGTAAAATCAAATCCGCCTGACATAAGATACAGAGCAGTAATCTGGCTGTAATTATATATTCTTTCCGCAATAGCACCAAAGCCCAGTCCCTTCTGGGGAGTTACTTTAATCTCAATAAGAGCTGTAACCTTCTCATCGCTGGTCTTATCCCAGTTAATAAGCGTGTGATATCCGCAGATAACATGTTCTTTCTCCATATCTGCAATCTCATTGGCAACATTAATCTCAGATTCTCCCAGAAGTGCCGCCAAATCCGCTATATCTATCCGGCTGTTTTTCTCTAATACCGTTAAAATTGCTTCTCTCATACTTATTCCCTTCCTTTTTACTTATTATATCAGACTCTTTCAAGATATCTGATTTCATCCTCGTTACGGATTATTTTATCATTATTGTCGGTGAATTTTCCTATACATGCACAGGGAATCTGCTGTTCTTCCAAAAGCCTTATAACCTCTTTGCCGTTACCGCAGGCTATCATAAGACTTCCTGAGGATTTCATACGGTATACGTTACTGTCACACAGGTATGCCAGTTCCACAATTTCCTGACGTAAAGGAATAGCCCTTAAATCCACCTCAAATCCCAGTCCGGAGCCCTCTGCCATATCCCAGAGGCTTCCGAATACGCCTCCGTCGGAATTATCGTGCATCACCACATCATCCAATCCGGCCACTGCCATTGCCTCTGCCTCCACTGAAAGCCACAAGGTATAGTCTTCAAAGCAGCTCATATAATATGGTGAAAAACGTTCTTCCAGCCGCGTGCGTATTCCATCGTCGTTAAGCAGAATCGCAGCCTCCTCCAGTCCTGCCCATTTGGTCATTATTATATCCATTCCGGGGCGTATATCCCTTACATTACGGGGACAGGTCAAAGCACTCCCTATAGCTGTTACTGTAGAGATGGGATGACTGACTCCTGTGGTAACCTCGGTATGCCCTCCCGAAAGGCCGGTATTGCACAGACTGCAGGCAGCCAGTGTCTGTCTGGTAAGGTTCTTAAGCTCTCTTTCCTTCGTCTTGTCAGACAAAAGAAAGGCAGCCGACACTCCCATAACCACGCCTTGGGATGCCCAAATATTATTACAGGCCTTCACCACCGCAAGAAATGGTGCCAGCGGACTGTTGTAAGCCCCTGTCTGTGTAGAACTTAATACATAACCCTTTGGATGCTCCGGCAGATAAACTGCTGAATCCATTCCCGTTCTGGGGCCATTTCCGATTATATTTATAACACTTCTTTTCAGGACATTACCCGGAACTTTACCGCAATTCATATAACACCTGTCTTCATGTATTTCTCAACATTTTATCATATATTCTTCAATAATCCAACCCTTATGAATACATTTTTGTTGCCAGACAGGCATAATAAAGGTATATTTAAATTATAACAGACACAATGAGCGGTACTATCATTGCAAGCACCAGAACTGCCACAATCACTATTGTAATAATCCTTGTTATTTTACTTTTTTTAAACATACTGTTCATCCTTTCAATATTAATTATTATGAGGTCATTCTATGGAAAATATAGGTGTAATTATTGTATTATGCGGTTTAATCATAAGCGGGCTTATTTTCTATGAGCGCAAAAAAAGTGACAGAATGCGTGCCGAAAGTACCCGCCGATTCTGGGAACGGGAAGAGAAATCCAACTTTACCCGTAAAAAAGACATTTCATATCTCAATTATATATCCATTCCTCTGGAGCAATTACCCCTTACTCCCGTGGAGGACGAGGAACTCTCTGAATACAGGAAAACCATTTTAAATCTGTCCGACAAGAAAATACTTAATTTAAGCGGAATGACCAATACAGATTTAAAGCTGGAATACGGTGTTGCCAATCTTCCTCTGCTGACCGATTATGACAATAATTACTCCACCCTGATAAATACTCTTGCAAGATGGGGCGCAAGGCTGTTTGAACTCAATATGGTCAGTGAAGCGCTCACTGTACTGGAATACGGAATTTCCATAGGCACCGACATAAGCCGTAATTTCTATTTACTGGCGGATTATTACAGAAAAATAAACCGCCCCGATGAAATTGACCGCCTTATTGATGCTGCAGATAAGACCAATACCATCATGAAGCCTGCCATACTGAAAAAATTACAGGAAATTCGCAGTTATTGCAATTAATTACCACTGCCGTATTTACACAGGTCTCTCATAAAACATTCATCACACTTGGGGTTTCTCGCAAAGCATATGCTTCTGCCAAGACGGATTATATGTATATTATACAGTATCCATCTGTTCTTTGGCAGTATTTTCATAAGATCCATTTCTATTTTGACAGGGTCTTCCTCTTTGGTAAGTCCCAGTTTGTTGGATATTCTTTTCACATGAGTATCAACTACTATACTTGGATCATGATAAATATTTCCTCTGATTACATTGGCAGTTTTTCTTCCCACGCCGCTCAATGCCGTAAGACTCTCAATATCCGGCGGCACTTCTCCCCCATGACGTTCTATCAGTTCCCTTGCACAGGCCTTTATATTGCGTGCCTTATTATGATAGAAGCCGGTAGATTTAATGTCCTGTTCCAGCTCTGTAATATCTGCTGCGGCAAATGCCTCCAACGTCGGATATTTCACAAACAGTGATTTGGTTACGATATTCACTCTCT
>JBJEND010000287.1:0-4845 GCA_051880015.1 Butyrivibrio sp.
AAAGAAATTCATATAGTTGGACTTTTTATAGATTACAGGGACCCGGAGTTTATTAAAAGTATCGGTGATGAAACTGAAAGAAGAAACAGGCGAAATGAAGTCCTCATAGAAAAGTTTAATGAATATGGTTTTCCCATAACATATAAAGAGCTTACCGAAATGTTTCCTGAAAGTGTAATAACCCGTGCCCATTTTGCAGCATATATGGTGAAAAAAGGATATGTAAAAAGTAACAGGGAGGCTTTTGATAAATATCTGGGAGACGGGATGCCTTTGTATGTTCCCAGAGAAAGAAAAAGTCCCGAAGAAGCCATACGCCTTATTAAATCCGCAAAGGGGGTTCCCGTTCTGGCCCATCCCCTCCTCTACCATCTTACTATGGGAGAATTAAGGGATTTATGCCGGCAGCTTAAATCCTGTGGCCTGGTGGGTATAGAAACCATGTATTCCACTTATAAGGGATTTGATGAACAGAATGTCAGGGCACTGGCCAATGAATTCGGACTTCTTGAATCCGGAGGTTCCGATTTTCACGGAGACAACAAACCCCATATCCGCCTGGGGAGCGGTATGGGGAATTTAAGAATCAGTTATTCATATCTGGAGAAGCTTCAAGAGCAGACAGATAATTAATAAACTGCTGTGCATTTCTTCCGGACCGGCCTCCGTGGGAAATTTCCCATTTATTGGCCTCCATAAGAAGCGTCTGCTCGTCAATATTAATATTATTTTTCCGGGCAAGGCCCTTAATAATTTCGTTAAATTGTTTCTTGTCCGGTGAACCATAATAAATTGTTACACCAAATCTTGCTGAAAGGGAAAGTTTCTCCTGAACCGTATCCCTTGAATGGAGGTCATCATCCCTCTCTTCCTTATCGGAAAACTTCTCTCTCACAAGATGCCTTCTGTTGGAGGTGGCATAGATAAGCACGTTGTCCGGTCTCTTCTCCAGTCCGCCCTCTATCACTGCCTTAAGGAACTTATATTCTATCTCAAATTCCTCAAAGGACAAATCATCCATATAAATAATAAATTTATAATTTCTGTCTTTTATCTGATTAATCACGGAGGACAAATCCCTGAACTGATGCTTATATATTTCAATCATCCTGAGGCCTCTGTCATAATACTCGTTAAGGAGGGCTTTAATGCTGGAGGACTTACCCGTACCGCTGTCACCGAAAAGCAATACGTTATTGGCCTTCCGTCCGTTAAGAAATGCCTCCGTATTATCGGTAAGTTTCTTTTTCTGAAGCTCATATCCTATTAAATCGTTAAGATAGATATGTTCAACGCTGATAACCGGTTCAATATCCGCTGAATCGCTTATTCGGAACGCTTTAAAAAGTCCGAATTTACCCACGCCTATTTCTTTGTAAAAATTACATACAGTATTAAGAAATTCTCCGGCATCATGAACCAAAGACAATCTGTCTGCCAGCTCAATTATACTGTTACGTATTCTTTTATTAAAATACCGGTCTCCCTCGTTGTTATTGGTAAATCCCGTTAACAGGGACAAATTGGTATTGTACTTATAATCAAAAATATACAAATCCGTGGAAAATACCTTCAAAAAGACTTCAAAATCATGGAGTGCCGCCTGATTGATACTTCCTTCCACATATCCCCTTCTCTCACATGATACACTGAAAGGATTCTCATTATTAACAATAATATACGCCACATAGTCCTGCCAGAGATTGTTCTTAAATCCCATTTTCTCCGATACTGCCAGAATATGCGAAATCACCTCCGAAATATCCTCCTGAATTGTCTCCAAATCCATGGAATCATACGCTATTTCTTTCATAAGAGAAAATATTCTGTTATTGTCCACATTCCTGTACAGGAACATTGCCGGTGTTTTCATAGTCATTGTTCAATACCCCGCTGTTATTAATAATTGCCCAATAATTTAAGGTCATTGGATTCCTCTGCAATGCCCCTTAAGGCATTACGTACACCTGCGTCCGCAAGGTTGCCTTCAAAATCCACATAGAACCGGAATTCCCAGTTGTGTTCCGGGATAGGTCTGGATTCTATCTTGGTCATGTTAAGTCCGTTAAACATTATATTGGATATTACACTGTACAGACTTCCTGCCCTGTGGGGAATTTCGAAACATATGCTTACTTTGGAAGCATTTCTGACAAATTCCCTCTTACGGCTCACAATAACAAATCTGGTTGTGTTGCCGGCCACGGAGTTAATTCCCTCCTCCAGTATCCTGAGTCCGTATTCCTTTGCACATACTGCGGATGCAATAGCCGCCTGGGTACAGTCATCCTCTTCTGCAATCTTACGGGCACTCATGGCGGTATTCAGATAACTCTCCCGCTCCCATTCCTTATGCTCGTCCAGATACCTGGCGCACTGCATCAGTCCCTGGGGATGGGAATATACCTTTCTGATATCACTGATATCCGTTCCCGGTTTTGCCAGAAGGCAGTGGTTAATCTTTACAAAGGTCTCTCCCACAATGTAATTATTATATTCCTTAAGTAAATCATATGTATCACTTACAATCCCCGCTGAAGAATTATCTATGGGGATAACAGCATAATCGGCATCGCCCTTGCTGACAAGCTCCATGGCATCCCGGAAGGTCTTCACATTAATACAGTCCGTATCACTTCCAAAATAATTAAGCATAGCTTCATGACTGTATGCACCGGGCACCCCCTGATACACAACTTTAACATTACTGGTGGGAACCCTGTCTATTACATCATAGGGCTCCAGCCTGGAATCCGCTGCCCTGTTCTCCAGCTTCTGATACTGAAGTTTTCTGCTCATGGCCATTATCTGGGCAAACAGCTCAGCTACACATTTTTTATCAAACTCACCTTCCACCATACCTGTAAGGGCTGCTATTTTCTCGTTCTCCCTGTCCCTGTCAAAAACCGGCTTACCGGTGGCTATTTTATAATCGGCCACATTGGATGCTACATCCATTCTCTTTTGGAAAAGTTCAACAATACGGCTGTCTATTTCATCAATCTGCTTTCTTGATTCCTGTAAATCAACGAACATCACGCTCACCTCATAAAATATAAGTAATAATCATTATATCACATGTTCCCCAAATATTAAACGTTTTCCTATATTATTCTTGAAAAATATGTATATTTACTACATAATGTAATAAAGAATTTTTTATTGTACCAAGGCAGGTAACACCATGAAAAAAGGTAAAAAAATATTAATTATAGTTATTATTCTTCTGGCCGTAACCGGACTGGGACTGGCCGGATATTTTTCCAGACGTATCCCCAAAAACCCGGCAGGCGCCACCGGCAATACTGCCGGCAATCTGCTAAACGGGGGTAATTTCTGTGAACTGAACGGACGTATATATTTTTCCAACCCCTATGACAACGGAAAATTATATTCCATGAATTCGGACTGTTCCAATGTGAAGAAATTATCTGATGATACTGCACAGAGTATTAACGCCTATGGAAAATTTCTCTATTATATCCGCAATAACAGCACCACTGTCAACAACGGCAATGGTCTTTTCAGAGGTGAGGTATATGCCGTTATGAGATGCAAAACCAACGGAAAATCCGCTTTCGTTCTCGAATCAGGCTATGCCACCGATCTTTCCCTTTCCGGCAGTACCCTTGTATATAATACGGTGAATAACGGAAAGGACCTTACCTGCACCGTAGGCATAGATGGAAGTAACCCTGTAACCATTTCTGAAACCAATATTGAAAACGGCTGCATTGTTGATAATTATATATACTACTCTTCATCACTCCAAAGCCACGGAATATATACCATGTCTGTTTCTGACGGTATATCTTCGCAGTACCTTGACGGCAATACTTATCTTCCGTCAAGAGTGGATGATATACTATACTATATTGATCTGGACAATGACTATGCCCTTACCAAAGTGGATTTAATCAGTAATACCCGCAGTGTTATCAGCAATGACCGGGTTATACTGTATAACGTATATGATGATGTTATTTTCTATCAGACAGAAAATGACGTTCACGAATTTGTACGAATTAAAAATGACGGAAGCAACCGCACCGTAGTGTTACGGGGCGACATTACTTCCGTCAGCTGCACATCAGAATATACATTTTTCCAGTTGTTTGGCTCCGATACACTTTACCGGGTATCCACTAAAGGGCTTCCCATGACTGAAACATTCTTTCCGCAGTAAAGGCATAGTTACTTCTCATCCAATACCTGAAAGATATAGAACTTGAGATAATAGGATTCATCCGCTGCCCACAGTATGGGATGATCCGGAGCCTGGGTCCTGAATTCCACCTGACGCAGGCGCTTGTGAGCTGCCCTTGCAGCCTGAGCAATGGTTTTAGCCAGTAATTCCTGGTTCATGAAGTGTGAACAGGAACAGGTGGCAAGATATCCTCCGTCCCTTACCAGCTTCATTCCTTTAAGGTTGATTTCCCTGTAACCCTTTGTGGCATTTTTTATGGAATTACGGGATTTGGTAAAGGCAGGCGGGTCAAGTATAACCACATCAAACTGCTCTTTTTTCTCCACCAGCTCCGGGAGAAGTTCAAATACATCCCGGCATACAAAGGACACTCTGTCCTCCACTTTATTAAGGGCTGCATTCTCCCTGGCCTGCTCTACCCCAAGCTCCGAAGCATCCACCCCCAGAACTGAAGCGGCATGTCCTGCCACTGCTGCATTTAAGGCAAAAGAACCCGTATGTGTAAAGCAGTCCAGAACCTTTGCGCCGTTACATAATTTTGCCACGGCAGCCCTGTTATATTTCTGGTCAAGGAAAAATCCTGTTTTCTGTCCCTCAGCCACATTTACAATATATTTTACGCCGTTTTCTTCTATTTC
>JBJEND010000288.1:0-4835 GCA_051880015.1 Butyrivibrio sp.
TATACATTATAATAGGCAGGCTGACTGCTGCCGCAATCTCCTTATAATGCTCTATTAAGCCCTTCTGGGTAGCCTTATTATAATAAGGTGTTACCACTAAAAGTCCGTCAGCTCCTGATTCTTCAGCCTCTATGGAAAGTTTGACAGCCGTTGCGGTACAGTTGGATCCCGTTCCTGCAATAACCGGAATTCTTCCGTTTACATACTTTACACAGTAACGGATAACCTCCGAATGTTCCTCCTCTGAAAGAGTAGCGGATTCTCCTGTGGTTCCGCAGATAATGATACTGTCTGTACCGTTATCAATCTGGAAGTCAATTAATTCCCCAAGCTTACCGTAATTAACACTTCCGTCTTCATTCATAGGTGTTATAAGTGCAACACCTGCTCCTGTAAAAATTGCCATATTAAAGCCTCCCTGAAATTATTTTCCGAAAAACGGAATAAAAATGAGCCGACAGGAAGCCGGCTCTTAAAGTAATACTCTTATACATATACTTTAAGTAGCTCCCCATCAAGTATTGATGACAGTCATATGACTATTAATCATATGCCCAGCCCGTATAAATGCAGAAATTATACGGCTTCGGCGCAATACCCTTTCATCCGTAATCACCTATGACTGCCATATCATACGGAATACTGTTGAACTGCGCAACCTCTACTTTAAAATTTAACTTTAATAAGTGTATCACTACCATATATAATTGTCAATATCACAAAGAATTATTCATCAAAAAATTCTATTTTGCTTACGGAAACCTCATATGCAACTCTCTTTTCGCATTCATCTTCGCTTATTTTTTTGGTGTATTCCCTGCTCTGGATTCTGCCGTATACCTGAATATGGCCTCCTACCTCAAAGCCTGCCGCATATCTGGCATTTCTGCCCCATGCAATACAGGGAATATAATCTGATTTTCCGTACGGGCGGTTCACTGCAATAAGTAAATCCGCGATTTCCCTGCCAAGAGGAGTCTTACGGTAAATAGGCGGCTTACAGATATATCCGTCAAGGAAAATCTGATTTGTGCTGATTTCTTCATCATATACATCAAGAAATTCCAGTTCTCTTACAAAAATCGCAAGCACCAGACGGTTTCTTGTCTCCTCGTGACTATTATGTGAGCGGAACTGTCCCGTTGCTTCAACCATCATCCCCCTTAAATCCTCGGTAACATCTACAAGGCGTTCCGAAACCAGCAAAGGAATTATATCCACGCTGTTGCTCAATCTGCTTACGGAGATTCTTACAGTGTAAAAACCCTCACCATATACCTCATGGCTGAATTCAAATTCAGATACCACTTCCCCAATAATAGTAACTCTGTTGTTTTCAATGACTTTGTCAATCATTCTTCTGTTTCTCCCTTCTTCATAAACAGTGTATTTTTTTATCAATATAATTTATGCGGGTAATAATATTTTTAGAACAAAAAATATTGTAAAAAAATAAAAATATGATAAAATATTATGGTTGTATATATCAGAAACTATTCATTTAAATTGAATTTTCGGAGGTTTTTATGCTAGAAACTCGTGATGACATCAGAAATATAGCAATAATCGCCCATGTTGATCATGGTAAAACCACTCTTGTGGATGAGCTCTTAAAACAAAGCGGAACATTCCGTGAAAACCAGGAAGTTGCAGAGCGTGTCATGGACTCCAATGACATAGAGCGTGAAAGGGGAATTACCATTCTTTCCAAAAATACTGCAATACATTATAAAAATACCAAAATCAATATTATTGACACTCCGGGCCACGCAGATTTCGGCGGAGAGGTTGAACGTGTTCTTAAAATGGTGAACGGTGTTATCCTCGTTGTGGACGCATATGAAGGAGTTATGCCCCAGACCAAATTTGTTCTCCAGAAAGCTCTCGAACTGGATTTGGATCTTATAGTATGCGTTAATAAGGTGGACCGTCCCGAAGCCAGACCTGATGAGGTTGTGGATGAAATTCTCGAGCTTCTGCTGGAGCTGGATGCCAATGACAAGCAGCTTGACTGTCCTTTCGTCTTTGCTTCCGCCAGAAACGGTTTTGCAAAATATAATATGGAAGATTCTTCCGATACCATGGAACCCCTCTTTGAAACAATTTTAAAGAGTATTCCTGCTCCTACAGGGGATGCCGATGCTCCTCTCCAGCTTCTTATCAGTACCATAGACTACAATGAATATGTGGGACGTATCGGTGTAGGTAAAATAGATAACGGAACCATTAAGGTTAATCAGGAGGTAATGATTGTTAATCACCATGACCCTGATAAACACCAGAGAGTCAAAATTACCAAGCTCTATGAATTTGACGGTCTTAACAAGGTAGAAGTTAATGAATCATCTATGGGTTCCATCGTAGCCGTATCCGGCATTACGGATCTTAAAATCGGTGACACAGTATGTTCCGTTGACAATGCGGTTGCCGTTCCTTTCCAGAAGATTTCAGAGCCAACCATTGCCATGAATTTTCTGGTAAATGATTCACCTCTGGCAGGTCAGGAGGGTAAATTCGTAACCTCCAGACATCTTAGGGAAAGACTTATGCGGGAGCTTAATACCGATGTCAGCTTAAGGGTGGAGGAAACGGATTCAACCGACGCATTTAAGGTATCCGGACGTGGTGAACTCCATCTTTCCGTATTAATTGAAAATATGCGCCGTGAAGGCTATGAATTTGCGGTAAGCAAGCCTGAAGTTCTTTTCCACTATGATGAGAGAGGCAAAAAACTTGAACCTATGGAAATAGCATATGTGGATGTTCCTGAAGACTGTGCCGGTACGGTAATTCAGAAGTTAAGCATGCGTAAGGGTGAGCTTAACGGTATGGCTCCGTTAAACGGCGGTACCACAAGACTGGAATTTAGTATTCCTTCCAGGGGCTTAATAGGTTATACCAACGAATTTCTCACAGACACCAAGGGAAGCGGTGTTATCAATACCATATTTGACGGATACGGCCCGTATAAGGGAGATATTTCCTACCGCAAACAGGGCTCACTTATAGCCTTTGAAAATGGTGAAGCCATCACTTACGGATTATATAACGCCCAGGAGCGAGGCACATTGTTCATAGGTCCGGGTGAAAAAGTATACGGCGGTATGATTGTAGGGCAGACCGGACGTGCTGAAGACATCGAAATTAACGTATGTAAGACAAAACATCTTACCAATACCCGTTCCTCCAGTGCAGATGATGCCTTAAGGCTTGTTCCTCCAAGGATTTTAAGTCTTGAGCAGTCTATTGAATTCATCGATACGGATGAGCTTCTGGAGGTAACTCCTAAGAGCTTAAGAATCCGTAAAAAAATTCTGGACCCTACATTAAGATACAGAGCCAAAAAGAATGCCCAGTAAATTATTCAACTCCGATATACAATACCCTCTGCAGATATTCCTGCAGAGGGTATTAATTATTTTCTTTTTCTAAGCTGCATAAATATTATTATTGCAGCAATTCCTGCACAGGCGCAGCAAAATCCCAGAATAACAATCAGCCATATCTGCCATGGAGATTGGGATTTGCCACCGTTTTCGCCGGAAACCGTCTCTGTTTCCATTGTTGTAATTTCTTCGGAAGAACTTTCAGTCTCATCCGGCTCCGGCTCTGTAACCTCTTCTGTTGTCTGAGCCTCTGTTGTCTGAGCCTCTGTTGTCTGAGTCTCTGTTGTTTGGGCCTCTGTTGTCTGGGCCTCTGTTGTCTGTACAGGCTGTGTGGGAGCCTCTGTAACAGGTTCAGGTTTATCCGGTATTACCGTTACTCCTGTATACTCTGAAGAAACGGGAGAAAGTGATATATTAATTCCCGTATTGACAGACTGAAAAAGTTCCGGAAGAACCAGAATGTCTTTATTATTGCCCGGCTTATATGATGCTCCAGGAGGATAAGATCCCTGGGTACCTGTTTTATATACCCTCAGCTTACATTCAAATCCGTTATAGGAAATGGGTATGTCATATATTCCGTTGGCGGATGCCGGAACTTCACTCACGGTGAATCCGCTTGTAATCTGTTTTACTGACCCGTCGGAATATATTGCTTTCAAAATAATATTGGCATTATCAATTGTATCATTGCTGTTATAGAAGGTAGGATTAATACCTGCCGTAATTCCTATCATCCTGACCGGCAAAACGGTGATATGTACCGTTTCAACAGTGCCATCCGTTGCCGTACAGGTAATATCTGCACTTCCTTCCCCTACTGCTGTTATTATACCATTGGAATCCACAGATGCCACATTGGTATCAGAGGATGCGAAAGTCCCTCCGTTGGATGTAACAAATACAGCACTGTATGTCCTTATCAGGGTAAGTGATGAGCCGTCTGAAACTCCTCTTTTAACCAGTCCGAAATATTCTGCTATTGCAGTTGCATCCGCAGTACCGGCTTTTTTCTGATTAACGGGATTGGATATAAAGGCAGCATCTTCTGCATTACTGAGATAACAATGCTCAATAATCATGGCAGGTATCCCGGATTTAACCGCTTCATCTATCAGGGTATAAAAATCATTCTTTCCGTTGGAAGAAGGGCGGGTTCTGTAACCTCTGTTTACAAGTCCCAATGCACTTAAATGGCGGCATATGCTGTTCCCTATATCAGTGGTTATTTTACTTAGTGACGGATTAATCGTACCATACACTTCTACTCCTTTTACAGAAGCAGCTCCGCTGTTATTATGAACAGATACCACCAGGTCTGCGTTCACAGCTAATCCAAATCTTCCCCTTCCGGTATTGGAGTTGTACTCGCTTGAACCTCTGGTGAGATATACTTTAACTCCCCAGTAGCTCTCCAGTTCCGCCTTAAGAGCGGTGGCTATTGACCAG
>JBJEND010000289.1:0-4826 GCA_051880015.1 Butyrivibrio sp.
CTAAAAATAAGGACCCCCACTTTTTAAAATGTCCTTGACAAGGGGTACGGATTATATCTTCATATAGGTGTGTCAAAAAGTGACGCACTTTTATGAAAAGTACTCCAAAAAATGACGCACTTTTTCAAAAGGTGAGTCAAAATGTGACGCACCTCATAAAATACTCTGAGCACAGGTGAGTCACTTTGTGGAGCACCTTTTCGATTCTGACTCCACTTTTTGACGCACCTTTTGCATTTTGACTCCCTTTTGTCGCACCTTTTATAAACGGATATTCCGACGCTTAATGATACTGCCTTATCACTTGGTGCAGTACAGCCTCCTCCGCCATCATCCTCGCCTGTGTCCGCAACTGATACATCTCCCAAAACGATTGCCTGTTCTTTGGCTTATGACTGCTCAACCACTTACTTTCGATTGTCTCCAACAGCTCATATGCCTCCTCATCAATCTCCGTTGCCTTATCCCACAGTCGTGCGAACCTCACAAGATTTCTGTACCTGCCCGGATGTTCCGTTTTCATAAACTCAATCCACATTCGTCCGTATTTTCCTATATGAATCGGCTTAACAGCTTCCTCACTTACGGATAAAACAGGATACAGCAATCCGTCATACTCTTTATATTCAATTCCAAGTTTCTCAAATGTTGTCATAATAATCCTTCCTTTCCGGCTTAAGACCGCAACATCGCAGTGTCTTTGTATTTTGCAACCTTGCAGTCTAAGAATGCAAAGTCTGACACTCTGCAATGTTGCGGTGTTACTTTATTCACTTTTGTGCAGATCCCAATACCAGCTTCCGTTAATCCGCTTTGCCTTAATTCCAAGTTCTTTCTTGGCGGTCTCCAGTGTTCTCTTTGATATCCCCTCCTGCGACGCCAGTTCAAGAATCTCATTACTCGTTATCAGATTCTTGGAATCCGCAAGCTCCTGAAGAAATTGCTTTGCCATGTCAAGCTTGCATGCTTTGGGTGCTATGCCGCCAAGAATCTCGTCAGCAGTTATTTCATAATCTCCAATCCACCGGAAGCCTTCCTCCGTCAGCTCAAATGCCTTGGAATGTCCGAATGCCGAGAGGTTATTCTTTATCTGAACCACGGCACGCATGTTGGGCTGACCTTCAATTCTGCCCACAAGTAATACACTTCGTGCCACTGCATAAAAGTCAATGGAACCCATACCTCTGTATGCCGCCTTTGCACCGGAGCCCTTATTCATGTGACCGATAAGAACAATGGCGCAGCCTGTCCTCTCTGCGATGCTCCCAAGCTTCTTGGTCATTTCCCTTGCCTCATTTGCCCTGTTCATATCCGTACCACAGCCAAGATATGCCTGTATAGGGTCTAATATCAGAAGCCCTGCATTTTCCTTTCTGATTGCCTGCTCCAGTCTGTCATCCGTCATGGATACTGACTTTTCACTCTCATCTATGATGGATATTCTGGTGCAGTCTGCACCGGCTGACTCCAGTCGTGGCTTTACCGTGTCTGCAAGTCCGTCCTCTGCCGTCTGATATATGACATTCACGGGATTTCCCTGCTCCATGTCAGCATCAAAGCCCTGTCCTTTCGACAGCATTGCGGCTATATTTAATATAAAAGTTGATTTCCCGTCTCCCGGATCACCCTGTATAATTGTGAGTTTTCCATATGGGATAAATGGATACCACAGCCATCTGACCATCTGTGTTTCCACCTGCGACAGCTGTATCATCTTAAGTTGTATCTGTTCCTCCATGTTCTTCCTCCGCTAAAATTATTGTGTAAATTTGCGGAGCCTTCTGTTATACTGTAGTTGCGAAGTACATATAGCAAAGGCTCTGCTTTTGCCTATGGCTTACAGCCCTGTGTTTATGCATGGGGCTGTTTTTCATCCGTGTTTTCCCACAGATATTTTGCTCCGTCAAGCACTGCAATGACAGCATTTAACATTGCCACATAATCAAATGCAAGTTCATCCGGATCATCACATTCTCTGCCGTCCACGGGCGAACATTTTCCTTTTATCCGTCCATCCCTATATATTTCTTTAGCCAGAATATGCATGTCCTCCTGCATATGCCTTACGCATTCCACAAGCCGGTAAACCGTTTCTTTCTTACCCACCACACATATCCTGTTATAAATGCAGGAACGGGTAAAATAATCCTTTTTAAGCATCCCGCTTGCTTTTATCCTTGCTTCAATTTCCCTTCTGTCCCTGTCAGATATGCGGAAACTAATGGTAGGATATTTATGAATGTTGCTCATTTTACGTCAACTCCTTTCTCCAAACTGCCTGTTCTTTCGCAAAATTCACGCTTAAGTACTGCAGCCATCTCCTGCTGTTCCGTTGGAAACATATGGGCATAATGAAAGGTAATACTCTGACTTTCATGTCCTACCCTGTTGCCAATGGCAACCGCTGAAAAGCCTCTGTTAATCAGATATGAAATATGCGAATGTCTTAGTCCGTGGATTGTAATACGCTTTACACCTGCCTTTTTTGCGCCTCTGGTCATTTCCTTGTGCAGATAAGATTTGGTAATCATAAATATCCTGTTGTCCCTTGTAAAACCATACAGGCTTGAAAGATACTCTTTCATTTCCTCAGCCAGGAAATCCGGCATCACAATATCCCGCCTGCTTTTCGGTGTCTTTGGATCGGTGATGATATCCTCTCCGTCAATTCTCTGGTAGGATTTATTAATGTGTATTACCTTACCCTCCACATCAATATCCGCTGCAGTAAGTGCAAGCAGCTCTCCACTTCTTAATCCACACCAGTAAAGCACCTGAAACGCATAATAGGATACGGATTTATCCTTTACCTGTTCTATAAATTTCAGATATTCCTCCTCCGTCCAGAATTCCATTTCATCCGCTTTTCCCTTTCCGATGGTTCCGGCTTTCTTCACGGGATTATCCGGCAGATTATAAAATCTTATGGCATGGTTAAACAGTGCCGAAAGCTCCGACTGAATGGTTTTCAGATAAGTGGGCTTAAACGGTTTTCCATCCGGTGTTTTAAGCTTCATAATCGCATTTTGCCATTTGATAATGTCAGCCGGACTGATTTCATTCATCTTCTTATCCTTGAAATAAGGTAAAATCCTGTTCCTAAATATGGTGTCCTTTGTCTTCCAGGTATTCAGTTTCAGCTTGGGCTTAAGGTCATCCTCATAAATCCTGTAAAAGGAACCGAAATCCATATCCAGACTGGTTGACTGCTGGAGTCGGAACTTCTGCTCCCACTCCAGTGCCTCCTTACGGGTCTTAAATCCTCTTTTCAGCTTCCTTCTGTTCTTGCCTGTCCAATCATTGTAGTGAAAGGAAACATACCATGTTCCCCTCTCTTCATCCTTGTAAGCAGCCATTTGCTTCACTCTCCTTCCTTAAGCTGTCTGCAAACCATAGAACTTCTCGTCAAAATACTTACAGCTAACCTTACCCGTAATGGTTCTGTATCCCTTTTCCTGAAGCTCATGGTTTAACTCGCGGATAATCTTGTATCCGTGTGAACGGGATATGGACAGCATTTCTGCCACCTCGTCTACATTGTAAAAAATCTTCTTTTCCATAGGTGGTTCACCTCCTTTCCCCGGCTGTACCGGTATGTATCTCAAATTTGCCTTCTGCAAATATGATAACGCATTTCAAAACTCCCTTCTCGACTTCGCAGGACGATCTTTTCATAAAAAGTAGCCTTTGCAGGACTATTTTTTGCTCCATAGTCTTTTACACCACTTCCATGCTCAGATTATAAAGCAGTCACCTAATCAATTTTAGGAACTATCTGTTCTCTTTCCTCCTCTGTAAAGCTTACCTCCCAATCCAATGATTGAGAATGCACTCTCTGGCTCCCTTTGGGGACAAGATACGCTCCCTTAACATAATATCTGTTTCTATATCTGCATTTTAGGTGTATACAGCAGGAGTTACTGCCCAACTTAGTGGCAGTTGATTTCTCTCACACATAAAATGATAAATTATCAAAAAGCTGAATAAAACCGAGAGATATTCCGAATTTCGAAATAAAAGTCGTAGTATTATTACGAATTTTTATAGAATGGGAAATTTTGAAAAGAAAAAGATTTGTAAGAAATAGAAATACCTTAAATACCTTTTGCAGTATTCCAGAATATGTCCGGTACTGCCCAAACAGGTATCATATAGGTATCAATGAAAAGAAAAAAGCTTCAGAAACGGCTTGTTTTCGCTGTTTCTGAAGCTATGTTTACTATTCAAACTCTATCGTTCCCGGCGGCTTGCTGGTCAAATCATAGAATACCCTGTTGACCCCCCGCACTTCGTTAATTATCCTGCTCATCACCGTCTGGAGCACCTCGAAAGGAATCTCCGCGGCCTCGGCAGTCATGAAATCAATGGTGTTTACCGCTCTTAAGGCTACAGCATAGTCGTAGGTACGCTCGTCACCCATTACGCCTACGGAGCGCATGTTGGTAAGGGCGGCAAAATACTGGCCGATGCTGCGGTCAAGACCGGCCTTTGCGATTTCCTCACGGTATATGGCATCGGCATCCTGCACGATACGAACCTTCTCTGCGGTTACCTCGCCGATAATGCGGATACCAAGGCCGGGGCCCGGGAATGGCTGGCGGAAGACAAGATTTTCAGGGATACCAAGTTCAAGGCCGGCCTTGCGCACCTCGTCCTTAAACAGGTCGCGAAGAGGCTCTATTATCTCCTTGAAATCAACGATGTCAGGAAGACCGCCTACATTGTGGTGGGATTTGATGACGGCTGATTCGCCGCCCAGGCCGCTTTCCACTACGTCAGGGTAAATGGTTCCCTGAACAAGGTAGTCCACTGCACCTATCTTCTTG
>JBJEND010000290.1:0-4732 GCA_051880015.1 Butyrivibrio sp.
CATCGGAAATAACTGCAATCCGCAATTCATCCGGACTAATGGCAGACAAAATATTAAGCGCTCCTTTGGGTCCGATACCGTTAACGGTTATTAACAGTTTAAATATATTCAAATCATCCTTTGTAAGAAATCCGTATAAATCAAGGGTATCCTCCCTGACATACTGATAGGTATATATCTTAACCTGATTGCCCACAGAAGGTAATCTGTCCGCAATGGAAGCCGGCACCATAATCTCATACCCTACGCCGAAGCATTCAACAACAATACTGTTTCCGTTAATGTCGGTAAGTTCCCCTTTAACATATGTAATCATAAAATCATCTCCGTATCACAGTTTATCACATGTGAACATTTGTTTGCAATATTTTTATTTTACGAACCAGTATTCCTCCGAGAATTCCGATGGCAATGCCTGCGATTACGCCGCTTACAATTAATATGGGCAGAATAAAGGATATTCTCACATTTTCCAGTACAAAAACCGCAACGATTATCTGTCCCAGGTTGTGGCAGACTCCTCCCGCAATACTAACTCCCACAACGGAAAATCTGCCGGTTCTTTTGAGAAGAAGCATTATACCAAGACTCAAAGCTGCTCCGGCCAGACTGAACAATATGCTGTACAGATTACCAAACAGAAAGCCGGCAAGCATTACCCTGGCAATGCTGATAATTGCAGCGGCTTTGCCTCCCAGCGTATACAGAACCCATACAATAACAATATTGGCCAGTCCGATTTTCATTCCATATACAGGATACGGAATGGGAATAATGGACTCAATATAACTTGCAACAAGAGCAAGACTTATAAGCATGGCATACAATGCCACGTCACTTTGCATAAACTTTTCTTTATTCATATTAAACACCTATTCCGCAACAGCATCATAATCCGGGGTGTCCCCCTCCGTAACAGTAATAAAAAGTGTATTGGGCAGGCATATTATTGTCTCTCCCTTTTTGGATATTTTACCCGTTTTCTCACAGATATGATCCTTGCAGGTGGAATCACAAACCCATGCTTCCCCGTCTTTAATAACCAGAGTGTTGGAGCCGTAAAAGGATTCAAATACATATTCTCCGTCTTCTGTAAGGGAATACTCTGCAACAATTTCCTTACCCTGTTTTACGGTAACAGTTCCTCCCGGTTTTTCCAGATTTCTGAATACAAGAAACAGGCACAGCGCTGCCGCAAGCAGTGCTGCACCCAGAATAAAATCAGCCTTATGACATTTTAATAATTTTTTTAGGGCATTTTTCTGCACATTTTCCACATCCAATACATTTTGACGCATCAATAACAGGTATATTGTCCACCATGGTAATGGCTCCGGCCTCACACTGCTTCTCGCAAAGAGTACAACCTATACAGCCTACGCTGCACACATCCATTACTGCTTTTCCCTTGTCCTTTGATGAACATACCACATTGGCAATTCCTGTTACAGGCCTTAATTCTATAAGATTTTTAGGGCATGCCGCAACGCAATGTCCGCAGCCCTTACATTCTTCCCTGTCAATTACGGCCACCCCGTCTATTATTTTAATTCCTCCGAATTCACATACTTTTGCACACGAACCCAGACCCAGACAGCCATAGCTGCAGGATTTGGCACCTCCGCCGGAAACCATGGCAGCCATCTGACAATCCATTACTCCGGAATACCGGTAATTATCTCCGGCCGAATTACAGTCGCCGGAGCATTTTACAAAAGCTGCCTTCCTCACTTCTTTCTTAAGTTCAACACCCATGATTCCGGCAATCTTTGCAGCCACTTCTTCACCACCTACAGGACAGCCTCCCGCAGGTGCCTCTCCTTTGGCGATGGCAGCAGCCAGTCCGTCACAGCCTGCATACCCGCAACCGCCACAGTTGTTACCGGGCAGGGCGGCTCTTACTGCAACTTCCTTTTCATCTACTTTAACTTTTAACTTTTCACCGGCAAGTCCAAGAAAAAGACCTATTAATATGCCGGTTCCGCCGACTATTCCGGCGGCAATAAGAATTTCTTGCATAATATATACCGCCTTTCTAAATTATACCGGAAAATCCAATAAAAGCTATTGCCATAAGTCCGGCAGTAATAAGGGTAATTGGCATACCCCTGAATGCAGCAGGCACGTCATTGTATTCATTACGTTCACGTATTCCCGCAAGTATTACAATGGCAAGGGTAAAGCCCACCGCCGTTCCGAAACCGTTTACAACTGATGTAAGAATATCGTATTCCTTAGACACATTGGTAAGTGCAACACCTAAAACTGCGCAATTTGTGGTAATAAGGGGCAGATACACACCCAGTGCCTGATACAGGGCGGGGCTTGTTTTCTTAAGGAACATCTCCACAAACTGAACCAATGCCGCAATCAGAAGAATAAACACAATGGTATTTAAATATGTCAGGTTCAATGGAACCAGTACAAACTTGTACACTATAGCTGTCAGAAATGAGGATATGGTTATTACGAAAATTACCGCTCCTCCCATTCCTGCCGCAGTTTTTATTTTTCTGGATACACCTAAGAAGGGACATAGTCCGAGGAACTGACTGAGTACAACATTATTAACCAATGCTGAACCTATTGCTATTAATAACAAAGTTTTCATTAGTTACCCTCCTTATTCTGTCTGCCTGCACAGGTAAGATTGCTGCAGCCCATACAGCCCTCATCCCTGCACATATCTTTAATGGGTTTTCCCTGTTTTGTTTTAATTTTGTTCATAATTGCCACAAGGAATGCCAATACGAAGAAAGCTCCCGGAGCCATAACAAAAATTGAAACCGGTTCAAATGTTGTGGGATTATTGGCAGGAATCAGATTAAATCCGAATATTGTTCCCGCACCTAAAAGCTCCCTGAACATTCCTAATAATGTCAGGGCCAGGGTAAATCCCAGTCCCATTCCAAGGCCGTCCAACAAAGAAAGTATGGGGTTATTCTTGGAAGCATAAGCCTCTGCGCGTCCCAGAATAATACAGTTTACCACTATTAAAGGAATATATATTCCTAAAGATGCATACAGAGACGGAACAAACCCCTGCATCAGAAACTGTACCATCGTAACAAAGGATGCAACTATTACAATATACGCCGGCATTCTGACTCTGTCGGGGATAACCTTACGAAGCATCGAAATAATAACATTGGAAAGGGTCAGAACAACCGTTGACGCCAGTCCCATTCCCGCACCGTTTATTGCAGAGGTGGTAACCGCAAGGGTGGGACACATACCAAGGGTAAGAACCAATGTGGGATTTTCTTTGATAATTCCGTTATATAAGCGTTCTGCATATTTATTCACTGTCTGCACCTCCCAACGCCTTAAATGCCTGTATTCCGCCGTTTACCGCATCAGTTACTGCCGAGGTGGTAATGGTAGCACTGCTGATGGCATCTATTTCATTTGATTCACTTTTGCCGTTTTTGGTATATGAAATTTTATCCGCCTTAATACCGATGAACTGATTTCTGAAGGATTCCTCCTTGGCTTTCATACCCAGTCCGGCTGTTTCACTTATCTCAAGAATCTCAAGTCCCGTAATAGTTCCGGATGAATCAATTCCCAGTGTGATTTTAATATCTCCTCCATAACCGTCTTTATCGGTAACGGTTAAAATAAGTCCCAGCTCATTGTGACTGCTGTCATAGGCCTTTACTGCCTCATTAAGAACAACGCCTGTGTATCCGGCCTTTTCAATGGCTTTTTGCCCTAAAGATATATCTTCCACATCTTCATAGGAATCCAGCTTGTCAAATACACTGTTATAGGCAGCTATTTTGGTTTTCTCATTCTGAACGGCTATGGGTTCCTTGGTTATTTTATATACTAAACCAAGCAACAGTCCTGCCGCAATGGTAATTACTGCAAGTACAAGGGAGTCTTTTAAAATCTTTTTCATTTTAATGCCTCCTTTGCTGCACGTTCTTTTCTGATACCGAAAGCTCTGGGCACTGTAGCCTTTTCAATTAACGGTACTAAAAGATTGGAAAAAATAATTGCATAGGATACTCCCTCCGCAGAATTGCCGAACACTCTGAACAGTCCCGTAAGGACACCTAAAATTATTCCGTATACAACCCTTCCTGCTGTATTGACAGGTGAAGTAACATAATCCGTTGCCATAAAGAAGGCTCCAAGCATCAATCCGCCGCCGCACAGATGTGCCGCAAGAAACTGCACATCAAAGCCTTTTCCGCCGAAAATCAGCATAAATACCGAAAATGTTCCTATGTATGCCAATGGTATAACAGGAGAAATTACTTTTCTGATTAACAGGTATGCGGCACCGATAAGCAAAGCAGGTACACAGGTTTCACCTATTACTCCGGCTGTGGTTCCAAGGAACATTTTAAGTATATCAATCCCTGCAGTTCCCTCTGTTCTTAAAAGTGCCAGAGGAGTTGCTCCTGTTATGCCGTCATATGTGAAGCTTGTCATCCTTCCTGCAAAAGAAATAAGCAGAAAACATCTGGCAGCCAGTGCCGGATTCATAAAATTCTGCCCCAGTCCGCCAAAAAGCTGTTTTACTACTACTATGGCAAATATACTTCCCAGCATTACCATCCATAACGGAATTGTAGAAGGCATATTCATTCCCAGTAACAATCCTGTTACTACGGCGCTTAAATCACTGACGGTAACCGGCTTGTGCATAATTTTCTCATAGATAAATTCGCTTAAAACACATGATGTTACCGCAACGGCTAACACTAACAATGCTCTTAAA
>JBJEND010000291.1:0-4729 GCA_051880015.1 Butyrivibrio sp.
GTCTTTTTGAATGCTTACGCCGGAAAGATTGCCCACGGTACGTCCTGCTCCCACTCCTGTAAGGTCTCCTCTGGAAGGTACCAGTGCCGTGTCAGTTCCCATACATGTAAGCTGTGAAAAATCTATTGTCACGTCCTGGGCAAGTGAAGCAATTCCCAACTCAGTAGCCTTAAATGTAATAAGACTTCCCGTATCAATGGCACCTGTTGCATCATTGAAAGTAATGGTTGTATCACCGGCATCAATAAGCGCCTTAAGCTCATCATCAGTAAGTGCAAGGGGCTTTCCGTCACAGGTTACCGCTGAAACAGAAATAGTATATTCATAATCAGCTGCCTGGGCAATGTCTATTGTAGCCTGATATTTATAACCTAATGTATCATAGAATGTAATATTAGTGGAAATAGTTCCGGTAACTGAACTGAAGCTTTCATCCTCTTTATTGATATTTCCTGAAACATTGGTCGCAGTAGTTGCTCTGGGAGCTGCATACTGATTTTCCGGTGAATACAGACATATCTGCTGAACATTGGATTTCACAATATTGCCCTGTTCATCTGCATCCCATCCCATAACCGCATAGCCCTGGGATGTAACAAGTGTTCCTCTGGTATCAACTGCAAAGTTTCCCGCTTTGGTAAAATAATTAACCCCGTTATTATTAACGATAAACATTGAATCACCGTTAATCATAAGATCAAATGGATTATTGGTCGCCTGTGTTCCTCCGCTTTCCGCAACCTTTGTGGAAATAGCGGAAACTATGGAACCGAGACCTATCTGTTTGGCGTTGGTTCCGCCTGCTCCCGTCTCTTCATTGGCACCGGAAGCGCTCTGTGTTGTCTGATATAAAACATCACTGAAAGTAACTGACTGTGATTTAAAACCTATTGTATTGACGTTGGCAATGTTATTACCTATAACGTCCATCTTGGTCTGATGTGATTTAAGTCCTGCCACACCAGAATAAAGTGCTCTCATCATAATTAACTGACCTCCTGATAATATTAGACAGTTATATACAAAACGGGCTTGTCTTATCCGTCATTCAAAGACAAATAGTTTCCTGAAAGGTCCAACTATACAAATACTGCTCCGTCTATGTTTGTATATATATTTTCTCCCTGTCTGCCCTGCTCCATGGCAGTAATAACCGTGTTATTCCGTGTATTGACAATGAATGCATATTCATCCATTACAACCAATGATTCCCTGATTCCCTTCTCACTGCTTAGTCTGGCACCGTTCTGAAGTCTCTCAAGCTGTGTTTCCGATAAAGAAATATTTCTGTCATTCAGACGTTGAACCGCATGTTTGGAAAATTTTAATTCCTCAGGCTGTTCTTTGTCCTTTACCTGTTGTCTTAATACTTCTTCAAAGGAAATCTCCGCATTCCCGGTATTAACCTTCCCGGTATTGCCCAGATACTGTCCCGTAACCTGCTCAATGGAAGTAAAACCTGTTCTGTCAAGATTCATTCATATCACTTCCCGCATCAGTATTTTTATTGGCTCCGTATCCGCCTTCTGCCATGATTTTCTCGTAATATTCATCATCCACCACTGCATACAGGTCTTCGTAAGAATATAAATAACCGTTTACGGAAAGATATATTCCGTCTTCCTGTTTTTCAATACATTCAACTACTCCGGTAACGTAGTTGACTTCTCCTGTGGTATTTTCAGATGCTGCAATAATAACTCTCTTTCCCACAAGGTTGGATGCACTCTGTTCCGAAACCGTATCTGCTACGCCCTGAAGCTCTTCAATCTGGGAAAAAGACGCCATCTGGGATACCCATTCTGTATTGGAAGAAGGTTCCATGGGATCCTGATACTGCATTTCCGCTACCAGAATCTTCAAAAAAGCATCTTTGTTGAGAGAATCACTGCCGGTTGTTTCTTTCTGGTCTGCGGTATAATTAGCTACTACCTTTCCGTCAACAATCTGTGCTGAAATTGCCATTTTTTCACTCCTTTCTGTTTATGCCTGTAAATCAACACTGTTTCCGTCTGCTTTCATCATTTTATTGAAAACAGATTCTTCCGTTTGTTCCTCATCATTACCAAGTTCATCGATTCCTCTGAATCTTCTCCTGGTATTCTGTCCCTCCGGATTATTCCTGCCGTTATTATTCTCCGCATTGTGGTCAAAGGCCTGTCCTGCAACCGCTACTTCCACATCCGTTACTTTAAGTCCCTGTCCGTTCAAAGCCTCTTTAAGCTGAACTATCTGACTTTCAATTACAGCTTTGACATTTTCGTTCTCTGCCGTTATGGATGCCGTAATAACGCCTTCCTTTGATGATACCGTAAGATTAATTTTCCCAAGGCTTTCAGGTGTAAGCAAAAGTTCCATTCTTGTGGTATCCGCTGTAACATTAAGCCTGATGGAATCAATCATCTGATTAATAATATCTGCCGGATTAACTCCGTACATCTGTGAAAAATCACTTTCAGGACTTAATACATTGGTAACATTCTCCTTAATGATGTTAAGGATGCTGCCGGGCATTGTATCGGATTGTCTCTCATCCTCTGACTGATTTGACATGTTCTGAGAGTTCTCGCCGAATTCTTTAACTATATTGTCATTGGAAGTAACTGTATCTCCCGTCCGGGTAAGCCGGGTTTCGCTGTCAGAAACTCTTTCATCCCTTACGGTAATGGTGATTTCCTTGCCGGTTTCGGAATCTGTTATGACCTTCACGGTCTGAACATTTTCCTTAGGGAGTTCCTCTGAAGTGCCTTCATCTGTGTAAGACTTAAAATCTGCCATAAGGTCCTTTACAGTTATCTGTTCCTCAAAGGCTGTCTGATTAACCAATTCAGCGACCGAACCGATTATATCCGCAAGCAATGTGGAAACCCCTGAATCCGTGAGAATGGCGGCTGTATCAATTCCAGATATCTCTGCAACAAGTGCCGAAACATTCTGGGGAATAAGAAGATCAGCGAAGTTTAATCCCAGGTTCGCCATTGCCAGTTCCAGTTCCTCATCAGTAATACCAAGGCGATTCTTTATGATGTCCTTAATACCCTGCTTAAGTTCCTCACAGACTCTTTCGTCTGCCCGGTTATCTGATATTTTACCGGATTTAACAATATTTTCTTTTCTGCCTATTGCATTTTGGTCAATTTCTGTTTTAAGAGTATTTTCCTGAGGTTTAACTCTATTAGTGTCAGGTGCGGCTGTATGTACATTCTTCTGCTGTCCGAGAAAGCTTTGAAAGCAGTCTGCCGGCTTCATTCCGGAGGAAATAATACCATTGGTCATTCCAGCGTTAAGCAATACAGCCGAAACATCCGCAGAGGAAATATTTCCTGTAGTCATCCCCATTCCTCCTTTCCTGTATATTATTTATAAAATAAACAGCTGGCGCTGATTATTTTAAAACTCATCACTCATCCGATACCGGATATATCAACAGTGTAAGTTTGGCGGCAATGGTACTGTCCATGGCAGCAAGGATTGCTCCTGCATCATCTTTTTTCATACACGAAAGAATATTAGCCACTTTCTCCAGGTCTCCCGTCATCTCTTCAAAAATAGCGGCGGCAGCGGCCGGTTTCATGCTTGCATAATAATTTGCCAGCTGCTGTACCACTGCGTCCATGGCAAGCTGTTCTGCCACCTGCCTGTATATAAGCTCCGCATTTTCGGGATACATTTCTTCGTACCACCCTTTATACTCTATTATATCGGGTGCTTTCTCCGCGTAGACAACCTCTTCATCAAATTTTTTCTTAATTTGTTCAAAGTGGGCCTGGTTATCCTCATATACCTGTAGTCTTGATACCTCTGCGGTAAGGGTGGAAATGGTTTCGGCATTATCATTGGCATTCTGTTTATATATTGCAAGTTCATTTTCCAGTTCATTAATCCTGTCAATAGCTTCCTGTAAAGTGCTGTAGGTATTGCCGTTATCCGTACTTATGGAACTTTTGCCCTCCGGCAGAATGAGATTAATTACCGGAACGTCCTTCAGCACAGGATACAGAACAGAGCTTCCGAATCCGCCCACATCCAGCTTAATAAGCAGTGCAATAATGGCTATCCATATAAGCACAATAAATATGGCAATAAGCGAAGTGGCCATTTTACCGCCCTTTTTGGTATCCTTCATATCATCCAGATCGTCATTTATAAGAATATCTTCACTGTTTTTAGGCATATGCTGTCATCTCCTCGTAGGGTTATTCATCAGTCAGACTGTATTTATAGCTGACAAGTTCATCAATCTCTTTTTTTTCTTCGGCGCTAAGCTCCTGAAGGAACTCATCAAAGGCATTCTCCCTGAGTTTCTCATGGGTCTTTCTGTCTTTCATTACGTCATTAAGTCTGGCCCGGGCTGCATCCAGATTCTTTTGGGCCACCCGGACTTCTATAAGCTGTTTTTTGATTTCTTCTCTCTTGAATTCTATAGCCCGCTTACTCTCAGCAATTTTTCTTACATCCAGCGGTCCCCTGGCAATCCTTCTGTATTCGTCCTCCAAAGCCCTCTTGGACGCAAACATTTTCTCTAATTTATACTGTTCTTCGTTAAATTTAGTCTGCATAAGGGCATAATGGGACTTTGCCTGGGCTTCCATTTTGTATTTTATATCCAGAATATTCTGCATCCTGTAGATGAATTTTGCCATTGTGCCCCTCCCTTATATTATTCTGCAAAAACAGCTTCAAGCTCTGCAATTTCGCTGTCAAAATCAAAGCGTTCATCCGTAGCCTG
>JBJEND010000292.1:0-23802 GCA_051880015.1 Butyrivibrio sp.
CAGTCATTGCAATGCCGGGCCATTCAGGTGCCTCAAGTGCCGTTGCCGGTATAATGTTTTGGAAATAGATATTTGGATTGCCATTTTTACTTAGAAAATGAACCTTGATTGTTGAAGTACAAACTTTCTCTTCTAATTCTACTCTGATTGTTGCTTCATCACCGTCTGCTGTTGATGCTGTTAATGTCAGGAAATCGCCCTCTTCATCTTCAGGTACAGCTAATATTCCTGCAGATATGGTTGCAGTAGAATCTCCATCTACTACATACATAACTGCCTCTTCTGTAGTTGTTCCATCCGGTGCATACAATGTAAGTGTAGAAGGAAGCACTAATGTCTCACCCTTCTTAACTGTCAGACCGGCTGCCGGTTTTAATCCTGCTATTGCAAATGCACTGTTTCCGCTTTCCGTTGTAGTATTTGCCGGGTCTAACATCCATGCCGGATTATCAGATGAAGGATTTCCTACAAACTTATATTGATAGGTTCCAGGAACCATATCTTTAATTGTAAGACTGTAGATTCCTGTTTCGCTGTCATATTCCATAGCCGGTGCTGCTGTCAGATCCCATGTGGTTGCCGTTCCTGCAACTACCACGCTGTCATATAATGCTGTAGAAGGCTTGAAATTGAATGTTACGTCATTACCATTTACAATCGGAGACTCTATATCCGCTTCAATTGTAAATATACTGTTACCGCCATCTGAAACAGCTTCCATGTTGTAATAGTCCTTGCATAATGTTCCCCATGACGCTCCGGTCGTGGTGTAAACATTGATACCATATTGATAGGTATCTCCTGCCAATCCTGTTGCTGTATAGGTATAATGGGTTCCATCATCGGTCAATGTCATCTCTGCCTCTGCCCAGCCATTAAATCCGCCTTTAACACATACCCTAGTTACATCACCCTGGTCTGCCTCTGCAACTGCTGCTACCTGTTCAACCGGGAAGTTAAAGGTAACAGTGTCACCTTCTACTACAGGGCTTTGAACATCACCAGGAACTACCAGCTTTCTGTTATCACTATTTGGATAGTATGTATAGTTTGTCGGATCTTTTATCCATTCTCCATCAACAACAAACTTATATCCATATACCCCGCTTGGTATCTCCTTGGTTAATTCCCAAATTCCTTCGCCATTCCTCTCCATCTTCCATTCTTCGGAAGCTGATGCGAAACCGTTGAAGTCACCGGCTACATACACACTCGTTGCACCCGCATTATCATATGTGAATGTAACCATCTTGCCTGTCGTTCCGTCTTCACCAATGGCGGGTGCTGCAAAAAGCTTGTAGCTCATGGTTGGCATAAATACCATAGTCAGAGCTAAGACTTGAAAAAAAACCAGAAATCTTTTTACATATTTTTTCATAAATGCTCCTTTCTATTTTTGCTATAAATATTTATATTTTATTATATCAAAAAAAAAACTTTTACAAGGCCCGGACAATTTATTCAAAAACGGACAAAGCCACCTGCTCTGTCCGTTTTTATCATTATTATTTCTCTATTGGTATATATTAACTATATCAATCCCCTCTCCATCCGTCGATGCTCTATAGCCGTAAATATTGTTTGATGTTCCTTTTAACAAGGCTGAATAGTATTGGGAGCCCGGGAAAATACGCTTTATTTTCAAATCCCCAACACAATATGCCTTCATATTGTATCCGTTTGTTACCAGATATCCGCCGGATATGGCATATGTGTAAATTTCCCCTGTTTTTAATTTATATGTATTTTGTCCGACAATGTCATATACATATATATATTCTTTTTCTTCGTCCTTACGCCATACGCACATTCTGGAATTGCTTTTAATTCTCCGGGCATCGGGGGCTATGCCATATTGCATAACCGGCTTTCCGTCTGCATCATACACATATATTTCAGTGCTGTCATCCCTGTAATCATAAAATGTAAAAAATTCATTGAACTCTTCGCAAAGCTGTACCATAGGGCTTATATCCTCAAAATACATTAATATATTACTTTCCCATGTAGCTAAATCATATCTTACAAGGGCTTGTCCTTTATCAGTAATTGCTTTGCCAAATAGATAATCTTCCGTTAAATATATATCCTGTATATTTTCCTCGAAAGCCTCCGGTTTAATTATCTCCCCCGTATTAATATCCATTACATGAAAAGTTTTTCCCGCAAATAAAAGCATGGGGTTTCTTTGTCCCCATACAAGCACCCTTCCGTTACACTGCAATCCGTCTATTGTCACTGCTTCGCCCTCAACGGAATACATAATCCGTTCCTCGCCGGTAATGGTATTGTAACAGCATATCTGAGTCCTGTATTCATCAGCAAATTCCTTTGATTCTTCATAACTATATAAATAGCTTACGTAGTCAATAGAATAATATATATTGTCCCCATACAGGCACAGCCCACCAAAATCCGAATTTTCAGGAAGTGCAATATGATTCTCCGAATATTCCCAGTCAGAGCCTTCAATCTCCCTGTCGATTAGTATATATTCATTTTCCACTGCATCCTCTGTGGTGGGCCCAATGGTACCGCTTGTCTCTTCCTCATGTGTAGAAGATATTGTACGCTGACAGCCGCACAGAGCAATTAAACATATCATTAACACACATACCCGTTTTGTCATAGCCACCCCTCTAATCAATATATTAACCATCCTCTACAAGTTGCATCATATAACTCTTGTAAATCTACATAGTGCACCCCATAATAAGCAGAATTGAAGTGGCAATCAACTATCCTCACCGTGTCAGTTGTTCTATTTATATAATCCACACTTAAATAATGTCCATAACTATTTCCATTATAATATGTCAATTTGGATGTATCTGATGCTACAACAACAACCGGCTTCCCATTAGTTAACGAGGTTGCAATTAATTGTTCAAAATTAACTATAGTAACATTAGTTGAAATATATGTTTTTGAATATGTTGTCAATCCCGGTATATTATCATTTAATGCATTAACCATATAATTTACATCCGCCTGCCCAAGCAAATCAACATTATATACTTGGTCAAGATATTGTATCTTTTCTGTATTAGTATTGCCGGGTACGTTATCTTCATAACCCATACCATACAAGGTTTGTAAAACAGTTGTACTTCCACAATTGTATGTTTTCGTCTGACGAATATTATCTACATATTGATAGCACTCATTTCCTCCTCCCCCACGTGCTACATCATTTTCTAAATAGCCATTATATTCGTTGTTTCTGGCGCTTACAGTGCTTGGAAATGCAAATAAAAGTATAACAAATACTGTGAATATCTTATTTTTTTTCATAATGTTTCCTCCCATTTTTTATTTTTTTCAATTGTACCACAGTATTCTTTATTTTGCAACCCTCGTATATCATTTTTAAAAATCACCTAAGAAGTTTCCTCTTCCCCGCTTTCTTCGCTTCCCCATAAACCTGTACAGCTGATTTTTTATCCTCCAAAGTCAGTTTTTCCTCTTCATAGGCTGCTTTTTCCACCAGATATATAAGAGTACCTATATCACATTCCTTTACCTGTTCAAATATACATCCGTATTCATATGGGGTATTTACCCCGGCATCAGATATTTCTTTTCCGGAAAATCTGTCCTGAATCCTCTTATACAGCATAATAACAGCTTTTTCAGGTGTTGCTTTCTTAACCCTGAACATAAATGCTTTCTCTCTGATAAAAGGAGTAAGCACTCTGAAAATAAACAGAGCCAGCAAAATCAAGGCGGATATGCCTGCAAATATCAGAAGTACTCTGAATACAATGGTAATAATATAGCCAAAAACGCCTCCGTCCCCGGTCTCGTCAGGGGGATATATTGCTGCCACAGTAGGCTCATATACCACAAAACCGGTGTTCTGAATATATACTTCAGGGTAGGCATGGGAGGTTTTGGTTCTCACCACATATTCCGTACTGTGTTCCCTGCCTATTTCCTTGTCCGGCACAAAACCTTCCACATATCTGGCCGTCAGTCCAGCTGCCCTGGCCAACAATACATATGCGGAGGCAAAATCGGAACAGGTTCCTGTTTTCCCTTTAAACAGAAAAAATTCCACGCTGTCATCCGGGGCCTCATAGGTAAGGTCATACACAAAATCTTCTTTTATAAAATATTCCCGTAGGGCCTCTGCCTTCTCCCAGTCATAGGTGCAGTCCCCGGTTATATCCAATGCCAGTTCCTTTACGCTGTCCGGAATAAGGTCCGTATTATTGCGGCAGGCTTCGCTGTAATTTTGGGCAAACTTTTCTTCATCAAGGAATGCTTTTACAACTTCCTCATATTCATCTTCATTGTTTTCCTCAAGAATCTGCAACAGGACATTCAGCATATCCGCGGATGTTTCATTATTAAAATCGGCCGCATTGGCCTTAATCCACCGGTCAATGGCCGCATATTCATCATAATACTTTACTGAATAAATTATATTACCGTCTAATGGTGCCCTGACGGTTCCCATTGTTCCGTGCAGTGTTGCATATACATATGAATCAGTAATTTTTTCCACCTCACCGGTTCTTACGGGAATAACACAGGAGAAACTTTCAAAATTCTGTGCTTCAATCCACAGGGTAGAATATTCTTCTCTAATATCCGCATCTGCTATTGCATCAATTCCGAATTCGGAAAGAAAACCGGGCTGCAGACTTTCAGCTTTTATCATAGCCTTTGACAGCTTGTCCAGACTTAACAGAGGATATGTTTTATTAAATTCCTCCTGGGACCGGCTGTACTGGGAATACAGGCTGTCGGAATACCATCTGTCCATTTCAAAATCATAATAATCAAAAACCTGGCGTTTCAGATAAATAGGATTATCCGTATCCACACCATAAAGCACATAAAGCTTCCTGTTGTTAAGCTTATTGAAATTATCCGCATTGCCGGAATACTGGCTGTTTACTGTATATTCCTTCGGGAGCGAAACAGTTGTATTGCCTCCCAGAAAGGCATCCTCAAAAACATGGTAATATCTGGTTTCTTTTTCTTTCGGCACTGCCAGTGCAATAAGTACAAAAAACAGAGCATACATTCCTACCGACAAAAGGCCGCTTTTAAATCCCACAATCCGCTTATCCCTGTCCCTGTTTTTTCTGGTATTAAGCATGAGGGAGGCCACATTAAGGATAATTACCGCCATAACATATATTATTTCTATATCGCGAATAATTTTTACATAAACCACAAAAGGTATAAGGCTTGTCAGAAGCAGAGCCGAGGTTCTGTATAACACCTGGGTATAGAAATATATTACCATTGAGAAAAAAACAGTCAGTACAAGTACAAGAGACGCAAGGTAATAGGTAGTATTCTGGACAACATCTCCACCGGACATAAACCATTGCAGATAGAAGGGATCCATAAAAGCTATTCTGGAAAAAAGATACAACAGCAACACCATAAGTGAAGTTGTAATAAGACCACCTGCAACTTTATGTTTCTGGGTAAATGAACAAAGTGCAAAACAGGCAGCACATACTCCTGCCTGAATCAGTGTCCAATGGGACAGTAACGGTATATCAAATGCAGCAAATACCGTTATGCTTAATACAAGAGCCAACAGATATGGGAGCAGCTTCTGTCCCATAACCTTTTTAACTTTATGAATAAATACATGTTTTTCAGGTTCATTGGCACAGGCCGGATAAACAATGTTATCTTTACTGTTGTTTTTAGCCTCTTCAATTACCGAAATTACGGATACGGCATTTATATCCCCATTGTGCTCAACGGCAGTACAGGCATCCCAGTAGCTGTTGGGAGATATATATACGGCTGCGGCATCCTTGCGGATAATGTCGCCGTCCGGATAGCGCTTTATGTTTTCATCTTCCCCAAAGCTGTATTCTGCCATGGAAAGTCTGATATTTTCCACATCTGCATCGTCTTCCGCTTCATATTTTACATAGGAACCACCGGACATTACATAAAGATTAACACAGTATCCGCCAAGTACAAGCGACTTTATAAGACCCAGCGTACCTTCCACTGCCTCTTCTGCAATTCTTGGTATGATTTCATCTTCAGGACACTGTGCATATCGGCTAATCCGCTTCATATCGGCTAAACTGACTGCTTTTCTGTTATAAAAGCTGTCCAAAACAACGTTCACTGAACGGGAGGCTGTCTCATCATCCAGCCGCACCAGAAGCTTATCTCTTTTGGCGGACTGTTTCCAGTTAATACGTTTCAAAGGATCACCGGGGACATATTCCCTGTTGTCATATCCGGGAAAACCTCCGAAGGTTTTGGTGACACTTTCCACTGTATCTTCGCTGTCATCTTCATTGAGGGATATCTGCAATATTTTTAGTATCCTGTCATCATTAACGGACATGTCTGCCACATCCGGAATAACGAAAATATTTTTCCTCATATCCTCATAACTGATATTTTTTGCTTTACGGGATATAATTCCAAGATAATCCGTTGCACTTACAGACTCAATTCCTACTGTGGATTTTCCGCAGATTCTTGCTTCAAAATCCACTTTAAAGGTTTTGTGGGTAAAAGGAAGAATACTGGCAATTATTCTGGTCTTTGCACATCTTACGCCCTCGCCGTTAAGAACTACAATTTCTACCGGAGTGGTAGGAAATACAGACCTGTTACGCACTGTAACCGTCATTTCACAGTGATCACCCTTTAACAGTATTTTATCTTCCATACTGCACTCAACAGAAAGGCTTCTCATTGTAATCAAAGCAAAAAATACTGACAGAATTAATGCCAGTATCATTGCAATTAATATGAACCATCCAACTGTTGCATCCAGATATAATGCAAAAATCACGGACAGTGCTATTCCAAGTAAATAGCTGATTATTCCTTTTACTGCTTTACGTACCTTCATGTGCCCTCTCAATATCTATTCTACAGGAACGGTAACCTTTTTAATTACTCTGTCGATTGCTTCATCATTATTTTCCACAAGGGATTTGCCCTTGGGAGTCAGAATAATCCTATGGGCAAAAACATAGGGTGCCAGCATTTTAATGTCATCCGGAACCACATAATGTCTGCCTTTAACAAAGGCATAGGACTTAGCCATTCTGTACATGGCTATACTTCCTCTTGGGCTGACTCCAAGCTTGATAAAATCTGTTTCTCTTGTGGTTTTTGCAATATCTATAATATATTCCTGAATGGCTACAGAACATTTCACGTCCTTAACAGCCTCTGAAAGCTCCACTATCTCATCACAGCTTATCACCTGGGAGAGCTGCTTCGGGGCCACATTTTTCTCATTACGGGCAAGAATATCCAGTTCATCCAGTTTATCCGGGTATCCTATGCTCATCTTAATGATAAATCTGTCCATCTGGGCCTCAGGAAGATGGTATGTTCCAAAGGTCTCCACCGGATTCTGCGTAGCCAGAACCATGAAGGGCTTCGGGAGCTCATAGGTGTTGCCGTCAATACTAACCTGACGTTCCTCCATTAACTCCAGCAGTGCAGACTGGGATTTTGGTGATGAACGGTTAATTTCATCTGCCAGAAGGAAATTACAAAAGGCAGCACCCTTTCTGAATTCGTTTTCTTTGGTAATGGAATTAATCAGGGTAAATCCCGTTATATCCGTAGGCATAATATCCGGTGTCATCTGGATTCTGCCGAATTCTCCCCTGCAGGAGCTGGCCAGTGCAGATACCAGCTGGGTTTTACCCACACCGGGTACATCCTCTATAAGGACATGGCCCCCCGCCAGCATGGCCGCAACAATCAGCTCAATACATTCCCGTTTTCCTACAATAACCTGTTCTACATTATCAATTAATGCTCTTATTTTACTGTTAAAATGTACATCTCTCTCCATCATAAATACCGGCCTCTCAATATCCCAGTTCTTCCCCTACCAGAAACACCTTAATTCTTCCCGCATGTCCGCTGCGTCTGGTTACCACAATCTGATTGCAGAAGCAGTCAGGAGAAAGGCAGTCACCACATTTTCCCTTCACACCGCAGGGAGTGTTTCTGCCAAGCCTTACGGCATTAGGGGGACATGCTGTAGTCTTAACTCTCTTATAAGCGGACTCCACATCCGCTGTCACCTTATTCATCCCTGCAACAATAATTACATGCTCCGGTCCGTGTATCAACGCCGCCAGCCTGTTGCCGTTGCCGTCAATATTCACCAGTTCTCCGTCAAGGGTAATGGCATTGGTACTCATGATAAAATAATCACTTAATACTATCCTGGAATAAAGCTTTCTTCTTTCTTCATCGGATGTGGCACTCATTCGGTCAATAAGCTCGTATTTGCCGGAATGAATTGCTTCCATTAATCCGCACTCCTTAACGGATTCCGAACCTCCCCAGGAAACTGTTGCCCCCTCTTCCATAAGGGAAGTAACCTTCTCTACAAGCTGGGCAGAATCCCTGCAGTAAAAACCTTCCATATTCCTTTTGGCAAGATTTTCTATAATTCTCTGCGCCGTCAGTTCATACGCATCTTTCTTAAAAGACATATATTACCTCCCGTAATTCTTTTGTATTATTTGTGCTCGATCTGCAAAATTCCCAGAAAGAAGCTGGAAAAAATCAGTTCGGCGCCCAGCACAATGGCTGTAAATGCCGGAATGGTAAGTCTCATGGAATTGGTTGGATTAAGGGCTCCAAAAGACATCTTTGACCATACCGTTACGGCAAGTATGGAGCATACAATTCCTGCAATAAATAAAAGTATACCTATAATAATTCCTTTTTCCACGGTGAAGAATTTCATAAAGCCCTTAGGCTTCTTCATAGGGATAAAACCGGTGGTTCTGGCATAGGTTTCCGTATACATGGAAAACAGAAGCATATTTACCCCCAGTAAAAGCATGGCGCTGGAATATAAAAGTGTCTGGATATCAAAGGTAATATCCCCCACGGACAGCGGTCCGATTGTTAATATAACCATAAATACAAGTCCCACAACCGAAAAAATCATTCCCGGGTACATAAACAACCATTTGGGGCTGTGCATTAACAGGAATTTAAGATGACGCCAGCCATCCCTCCAGGTATTAAGGTGTGGCGGGTGACTCCTTCCGTCCTTTTTCAAGGTAGTAGGAACCTCTGCAATTTTAAAATCTGACATGGTAGCTTTAACCACCATTTCACTGGCATATTCCATACCAGTTGTCTTAAGATTAAGCTCCCTCATTCTGGCAGTGTTGTATCCCCGGAGGCCGCAATGGAAATCCTTAATCTTGCTGCTGTAAAACAGTCTTCCTATAAATGAAAGCACCGGGTTGCCTATATATCTGTGGCTGAAAGGCATTGCGCCCTTCTCAATTCCACCCTTAAAACGGTTACCCATTACAAGGTCATAACCCTCTCTGAGTTTCTCCACAAAGGGCATAAGATGAAGGAAATCATAACTGTCATCTGAATCCCCCATAATTACATATCTGCCCAGTGCCGCATTACAGCCTCCGATAAGCGCCGCTCCGTATCCCTTAACAGGAATATTCACCACTCTTGCCCCGTTTCTTATGGCAATATCCTGTGAACCGTCGGTACTTCCATTATCTGCTATAAGCACTTCTCCGTTCACATTATTTTCTTTTAAAAAAGTCTGAGCCTTTTTAATGCACACCTCCAGAGTCTCCGCCTCATTAAGGCAGGGCATCAATATAGTAAGCTCATACTGAAATTCTTCATTACTCATATTAGACCTCTCTTTCCAGTCTCATCCTTCTATGAGATATACTACCATATATATCCTTTAAAAACAATTATTTTAAGGCTGTCTTCCGTATGGCCCAAAATCCAGTTCGTAAGGATAATGGGTTTTTCTCCGTTCCACCGGAGGGGGTGTCATGAAATCCCCGTACATTTTGGTAAGAAGCTCCTCCAGATTATTGGGGAACGGAAGAGTAATATCTTCAAAAGGCAGTTCCCTAAGGGGATATATGTCTTTTTTGGAAAATGTATTGGTGTACGGAAGAGGATCACAAAAATATGCCATTCTCTTTGTATCCCGATTATTATACCTTTGATTCGCTTTCTCTCTTCTTCTGATAAGCCATTTTTTGGATATGTGGAAAAACTTCATTATATGATGAGTTGCAACACAGGCAGCGGTCACAAGCTTAGCCAGAAATCCGTGAACATAAAGATATGGCCTTGGCATGATTCTTAAAATAAGCAGCTTGCCCCAAAACCATGCAGTCCACATCTGCCAGTGATACGCCAGCCAGCCATCTGCAGCATTATCCAGTGCATATAAATCCAGAAATATACCCCACTTACAGTCCACATCCTTCATTACTGCTTCTCTGAAAACAGTTCCTTTAAGACAAAGTCTTGTGGTTGCCAGAGGGTAATTTTCATCGGTATCGGTATTGAGGACATAGTATTTGTCCCCCATTTCTTCCTGCACTATCTTGAGAAATTTCTCATAATCGGCTCTGGGCATGGAGATATCTATATCATCATCCCACGGAATATATCCTTTATGCCTTAATGCTCCTATTCCTGTGCCTGCATATCCGAAATACACCAGATTATGTTCCTTACATATTCTTACAAAATCCTTTACAATATCCATTTCCACATGCTGGAGCTGTTCCAGCACTTCGGGCTCGTAAAAATCAGGCATAACTCACACACGCCAAAGGGCGTATCCTCCTAAATTAATTATAACTGTATTTTACCGGTCTATACAATAACGCTTATGTTTATCCCTGAGAATAGTGGGCAAGAAACTGTTTGGTTCTCTCTTCTTTAGGGTTCTCAATTACATCCATAGGATTACCCTGTTCCACTATCTGTCCTTCATCCATGAATATAACATGATTAGCCACATCCCTTGCAAATGTCATTTCATGGGTAACAATAATCATTGTGGTGTTCTTATCTGCCAGTTCCCTGATTACCTTAAGCACCTCTCCCGTAAGTTCCGGATCAAGGGCAGAGGTTGGTTCATCAAAGCAGAGAATGTCCGGATGAAGTGCCAAAGCTCTGGCAATGGCCACACGCTGACATTGTCCTCCGGAGAGCTGATGGGGATAGTTATTCATTCTGTCCTTCAGCCCCATCTGAATTAAAAGCGCCTCTGCTTCTGCTTTAATTTCTTCGGCTATCTCCTTTTTACGAAGTTTGTAATCCGGCTGCTCTCTGGCCAGAAGTTCTTTGGCCAGCATAACATTTTTCAATGCAGTATACTGGGGAAAAAGATTGAAGGACTGGAATACCAGGCCAAAATGCAGTCTTTTTCTGCGTATTTTTGATTCTTTTAAGGTATTTTTATCAGAGGCATCAAACAACACCTCTCCATTAACTTTGATTACTCCTCCATCCGGGCTTTCAAGGAAATTAAGGCATCTTAACAGAGTTGTTTTGCCACTTCCCGATGAACCGATAATGGACACCGCCTGACCCTTTTCAAGAGAAAAGCTTATATCTTTAAGAACCTGTGTTTTCCCAAAGGATTTCTGAATATGTTCTACTTCTAAAATCGGCATTATATTACCCTCCTATCTGAAATATTCCAGTTTCTTTTCAAGCTTTCCTAAAAGTAACGTCAATATGCCGTTAAATATCAGGTAATACACCGCCGTAAAAAACAACGGCCATATTACACCGGCTATTCCCTGTGAACCCTTTAAGAAGGACTGACCTGCCCATATAATTTCCTGCAGTGCAATAATTCTGGCAAGAGATGTATCTTTTACAAGGGTAATAATTTCGTTGGACATGGGAGGAATTATTCTTTTTATCATCTGGAGCAGTTTAACCTTGAAAAAAATCTGTTTTCCCGTCATGCCCAGCACAAGTCCTGCTTCATCCTGCCCTATAGGCACTCCCTGAATTCCCCCACGGTAAATTTCCGAGAAATAACAGGCATAGTTTATGATGAAAGCCAGGGATGCAGCCGTAAATCTTCCGGCTTCTCCGCTTCCCCATATATTATTTTGAAACACCAGTCCGGGAAAATAGAAAATAATAAGGAGCTGTATCATTAACGGTGTTCCTCTTACAACCGTAACTATAAGCCTGACTACATAACTCAAAGGCTTAAACTTTGACATTGAGCCAAAGGATATTATAAGCCCAAGAGGAATAGCCCCAAGCAGTGTAACTCCAAATAACTTCAAAGTCTGGAGAAATCCGGTATTTAATGATTTGATTACTATCGGCAGTTGTTCAAGAAATAATTCCATGTTAAACCCTTTCCCTTAATTTAATATTTATATTTCAGGACATAAAAATACCTCTAAAGCAGATTCGGTTATTGTGCTTGTCTACTTTAGAGGTATCCGATACTATTTCTGCTCAATCAGTGAAGCCTGAACCTTGTACTTCTCTGCACATTCAATCATACTCTTATCCTCGTAGCTCTTAACAAAGAATTTATTCAATTCTTCCACGAGGTCAGAACCTTTTCGGAATCCTACACCATACTCCTCGGTATTAAGCTTAACCGTGTATGTAAGATTTTCATAGCTTGTTCGTTCACCTACCATGGCTGCTGCCATTAAAGAATCAATGATTGCTGCGTCTGAAGTTCCTGCAGCCACCTCCATAAGGGCATCTGCCTGTGCTCCGACTTCTGTATACTTAAAGCCTAATGCTTCTGCCTGTCCCTTGCCGGCACTGGAAGCCTCAACTGCAAAATTAAGTCCGGAAAGGCTTTCAACAGACTGATATTTATCAGCTTCACTTGCAGGTACAATTACTATCTGTGCGTTGTTGCAGTACGCAACAGAACAATCCATTGCTGCACGTACGTCATCCGTGAGAGTCATGCCATTCCATACGCAGTCAATTGTCTTGGATTCAAGCTCAAAAGTCTTATTATCCCAGTCAATAAGGACAAATTCCACATCAACTCCCAGACTTTCGGCAAAAGCTGCTGCCATATCTGCATCAAATCCAACCCAGTTACCGTTTTCGTCCTTGTAATCCATTGGCGCGAATTCGGTTATACCTACTACAAGCTTTCCTTTATCCTTAACATATTGCATATCTGAATCTGATGCACCGGCTCCTGCGCTTTTGGTACACGCTGCCATGGATAATCCCATAACCAGAGTAAGAACAACTGCTAAAATCTTCTTCATAATGATAATCCTCCTATATTAAAATAAATACTATAGTAGATTATCACTTTATCAAATTAAAGTCAACTATTTTAAAAACTGCACATATGCTTCCTCTGCATGAAGCTCTATGGCATCCCTGTTCTTCATATCCTCTACTCTGGCACCGCAGTTCAACAAAAGCCGGAATATGCGGGAAAGGTCTTCTCTCAGTTCATCCGTCACTATTCTGTCTGTACTGTACGTTCTGGTACCGTAATCATATGAAGGCAAATATGCCTTGGCATCCTTAATTGCCCTGTCCAGAATTGTATTTCCGTAAGAATCTCTTACAGATATATCCGCACCCATTTCAATCATTCTTTTGAGTATACAATATCCCCGGTCTGATTTCTCCTTGGAATTGAAGACCTTAAAGCCTTCTTCCTCATCATTGACATTCCACCGCACGCAGTTTACTGCCATCATGACGGCCTCGTGTATCACCGGCATTCTCCATGGCACATCCACGCTGTCACAGGGCATATAATTAACATCTGCTCCACAGTCCAGAAGATACTCCGCCACATCAGGTTTATTGTAATTAAGTGCGAATTCCAAAGGCGACCTGCCTTTTTCTCTTTTATAAATCTTGTTAGTCTTAGCATTAATAAGAGCAGGAGTTTCTTTCAGGCATTTCTTAACCGTCTTCAAGTCTCCTTCTCTGATTGCATCAAAAAAAGCGCTCATATTTTTCTCCTTGTAAAATAATATTGATACAAAAAGAGAAAAATCTGATTCAAAAAATTTTCATATGAACTATGAGGCTGTTTACAAAAAGGGGGGTGAAGCCTGCATAGTGAAATCATGTAATATTATAATAAAAAATTATTATTTTTGCAAATATTTTAGTTTGAAATTAATGAGGCTGATTTCTTCGAAATGATAGCCGCATACACATGCTCAAACAGTTTTGAAAGTGATAATATGATTATGCTGATTCCACTGAGAGAATTAAACCAGATATTATTTAAATATGGTTCCATCAAGTATTCCAAATTGTATGCCTTTATAATAATTCCGTTAATCAGTATTCCAACTATCCCCTGGTGCATCATTAACGAGAAGGTATGATTTGAATAATATATTACAACTCTGTTATTACCCAATCTCGGTGCAATTATTTAGCAACCCGTAACCAGAAATATATGCCCACAATGGCTCTGCACATATAATAAAACACTGAAACAGAATTATTAAATATCATATAATAGCAAGAAGAACCATAATCTTCCCAATTATTAATCATCAAAAAATTAATAACAATACACACTGCTATTACCACAATATCATTTATTTTATTGTCATATTTTTCCAGATACTTTTTATAGATATATCCCAGATTATAATAAAAAACTAAATATCCGGTTCTGCAGATGGTTATCTTCCAGTCCGAGTTCCAATCGCTTTGTGCTAAACAAACAGAAAAATATGCAATAGCCGAAAATAATATTAATGCAATACCGCCTATGTCCTGTATTTTAGGTATCTTCTTCAGTAAAAATATAATAGCATTATAAAATAACTGGCATAAAAACAAAGCCATCAAAAACCATGCTGCAACATTGTATCCTGCTCCGTCCGAAAGCTGGAACGGTCTAATCAGTAATGTTTTCCAGCTAAATGTTTCAAAATTGTATATATTAAATGATGTAAACTTTTGCAGGCAAAAAGCAAAAATAAAATACACAATATTCCATATAAAATATGGTATCATTAAATGCACAATTTTCTTTTTGGAAAACAGCCACAGATTTTGGGGACTTTGTGCATATTCTTCACTATAGAAATACCCGGATATAAACAAAAACATCGGAATGTGAAATGTGCTATAATTAAAAGTGCCGTCCATTGTCAGAAATTTCGAACTGTAATGTCCGCATAAAACCAGCATCATTCCTATCATGCTTAACAATTTAAATTCCATATTATATTGTTTAGAGGTAGGTTGGTTGTTGTTTTTCACTCTCTATTTATCGCTTTCAGATTTTCGTTGGCACATTTTACTTCTCTAAAGTAGTTTACATAATAAATAATTGCGAACACAGCATATGGCAGAGAAACCTGTATTAACATATCCCGGTAGGCATTATCGGAAACGTCTGTAAACATACTCAATAAACGGATTCCTCCCATAATCGCCGCAATTACAATAACATATTGCGCAACCATTATAAAAAGCAGTGGCACATTATGAAAAATGCGATGCAAATATAACACAAAAGTTGCAAAACAGGTTATCACAAATAGCACTACAAAATTCATAATATAATATGAATCCTTTAATTCAAAAATTCCTTCCAATATTATCTTTGTTAATACCAGTATTGTATACACTATACAAACAGAATTACAATAGCCTTTTATTATTTTCATAGTTCCGTCACCATTTTTTTCAAATATTTATAGAACTCATCTTTATAACTTCTATTTAATACAATCATTTCTCCATTATCCATTAAAATATTTACGCGCATATTAAGCTGTGCCTTCAGTTCCTGTATGTGATAGATGTTTACCAGCATGGATTTATGATTTCTAACAAATCCTACACAGCCATATTTCTCATAAAATTGCTGTAATCCAAAGTTGATACGCCATACGCTTTCTTTCAGATATGCATATGTTTTTCTGTCCACTACTTCAAGATACAGAATTTCTGCCGGAGTAATAATTTTTTCTCTTTCCGTTTCTTCATCTTTGCCTGTAATCAAGCCACCAAAAGATGATATATATTGTTTAATCGCTTTGGTTTCCTCATCTATCTGGTTATAATGCAAATCTATGTGATTTTCCTTCAGGTCAGGTTCTTTATATATATTTACTTTCACATATGGCACCTCATTTCTTTCATATTATATAATAAATGCCAACGATAATACAATATACGTTTTTTTAAAATCCCTGCCCAGGATACAATACACTGACCCAAATAAAAAACCTATTATCAAGCCCTCCAGGCCAATCCATACAGATCCTTTGGTAAACCAGTGGACAATCCCCCATGTTAAACCCACAACAATTCCTCCATAAGGTATGTTTTTTCTATGAAACCAGCGTTCAAAAGCATGCTGTCCAAAGATAATGATCAGTGTAAACAGAACTGCTTCTGCAAGATAATAAAGATGCTGGAAAATAAATTTTAAGGCTCCAAGCTTATTAAATTCATGTATTATTTTTATGCTTCCCAGCTCTGCATAATTTACCGCTGTCATAAGTCCTATCAGAACGCAACCTGCCATTATTCCCACCGGTGTCCATTTTTTCTCTGTCTCTTTTAACTTAAAGTGAACTTTTTTCTCTGCGCTACGCACAATTAAAAATGAAATAACCAGCCATGTTATAATAGTAACTGTCCAATGAATAATACACTCAGTTGTGGTAAATTCTTTCATTTCATGGTCATAAAACAATGGTTCCAGAACAAACGCATACAAGACTTCTATTCCAAGTCCTGCAAATGTCCACATTGAATATTGAAAATACAGGAATCCTTCTCCTTTAAAAAATGACTTAAGTCTGTTTCCTTTACACATATAAAAATAGTCCTTTCATGTAATATAAAAGGACTATAACAGAATTTTTTCAAACTCTGAACTGATATTGTTTATGTTGCAATATAACGGTCTTAGTTACATTGCTGTTTTTTTCTTCCAACAGTCAGTGCTACAGATATTGCAGCACCACTTATAAGAATGAGCGAAATCCAAAGTCCGGTATTGGTTGCATCTCCTACCTGAGGAACTTTGCCTTGATTTTCTGAGGGCACAGCTCCCACTGCATAAGCTGCCACAGTACCGCTAACCTCAAATGCAGCCAGAAGGATAGGTGTTTTTGACGGAGATTTATCACTGCTGATGAAATACAGTCCTTCCGGAGCTACATCGCTTTTAAGGCTGTAGCTGCCTCCGGCCTCCGCTTTATCCGGTTCTTCTGAAAAATCGCGGGTATTAATATAATTAACATATGTAATATCATCCGGATTGGAAATATCATACATCATGATACCGCCCACGCGTTCAAGGGCAATAAATGCGTATGTTTTTCCCGCTATTACGCCTACCGTGACGCTTTCAGGCTCAGGTCCTTTTTTTAGTGAGCGGCTGTCGAAATCATTATCATCATTGGAACAGTTAAAATATGCAGGAATATATTCTGCTGTTTTTGCTTCAAAATCATTTGCGCTGTCATACACCTGGGTCAGTCCGTCAGTCTCAACTCTATATATGGAAAAAGATCTGCCGCCAAAAAGTACGCTTTTGCCTTCAGGAAGTCCATCGGTCTGAGCCTGGTCAATTGCCCGGACTTTTTTGGCCTGGCTACCATCAGAAGCGGTGAGGGTAACCTTAATCTCATTGGCGTACATATTATTATCAGTACCCCATTCTCTTGAATCACCTTCATTAGCCGTGAGAATATAGGTTTTTCCGTTTACGGTGTAAAGTGAAATGCCATCCGGCATATATGCAGCTACAGCATCAGTATATGTTTTGGGGGCATATGTATCGTCTGCCACAAGGTCAATGGCATTAACCTCAAGGCTTAAATCCTTATACCCCAGTGAATATATACCGGTAAAGGTGTTTGTTTTTAAATCAAGCACCGCAATGGCATTTGCCTCCTGAAGTGCAACATATGCCTTGCTGTCGGTACATGCTATGTATTCCGGCTCCAAATCTTCGGAAGGAAGCGCATCTTTTCTTAAGATTACTCCTTCTGCAACAAGCTCATCCCTTTTAACGTCAAAGCTGTCAAAACCTATTGTTACGGCTGTACTTGCCGGAATATCTCCGGTATTTAATGTAATTACCGTCACTGAACCTGCCGGATCAGTCACTCCTGCTCCTATACCTTCTCTGGGTTCTCCCTCGTTTGCTGTAAGAATTTTACTTCCGTCAGGAGTAAAGCAAACCATATCCGGCTGATTTCCTGCTCTTACCATGGTAATGAGTTCTCCATCAGTATTGAGAATTGCCACATATCCGTCTTTATCATATGCTGCATTCTGCAATGCAACAGCCACTATACCAAGCTGTGAATTTACCGCAACAGATGTCATATCTCCGTACTCAAAATCCGGCAACGCATTAACTGCCAGGGATTTTATGTCCAGCGTCTTTGCTGTTATTTTATCAGATACAGCACCGGTTACATCAGAAAGGCTTAATATATCCAGCATTCCTGTTGCTCCGTTTACTACCCATGCTTTATTATTTTCGGCATCATAGGAAACTATCTCTGCAACTCCGCCGTCTTTATTGGATATTCCGGAAACATAAGAACCTATTTTGTTAAGGGAAAGGGCCGTCTTGTTTTCAAATCCTTCAGTCTTTAATGTAAAATCCTGTGTAGGCTTTAATGGTTCAACAGGTTCTACAGGACCTGCAAAGCTGCTTTCTGTCCACTTCCCGTCTGCAATGCTGCGGGGGCGATATGTGTTAATAAATTCCAGCTTCTGGGTTTCGTCTTCAGGCAGTGTATTCCACACAATAATCCCAAAATCTGTTGCATTGTTATCCGTATCCACAAAGCCGCTGCGGCGTATGGATTTCTGCTTGGAGATGTCTGTTACGGCAGGATCACTTCCTTCGCCTACATCATTAAAATCCGTAATTCTTGTGGACACTGCATCCACTCTTTTATCGTCATCATACAGGATAATTTCTACCGACTGGTCATTATCAATTACCTGATTCCATGTCATATCTGATTCAGTAAAAGTTACTGCAGCTACTGTGGTAGTTTCCTCTGCACAAAGTATCAGGAAGGAATATCCGGCAGGGATACTGCCTGTAAGCTCCAGCTTAACCACCTCTACAGTACCGTCAGACTGCCATGTGGAGCCTGCGTGCTTTCCTTTTGAATTTTCTCTGTTGGAAGAGTAGGTGATTTTATAGTTATCAAGGGATATTTCCGAATCTGTCGGGTTATACAGTTCAATAAAGCTGTGGGAAAAAGGCGTATCTCCCTTTCCTCCGCCTCCATAAACCTGATTAATAACAATATGTTCCGTATTGTCCGCCCGGGACGAAGTAGCCGGCAGTGCTGTTGCCGTAAGTATTGCAGCAAGAATTCCCGCCGCCAGTTTTGTCAGTTTTGTCATAGTATGCACCTTCCATTTATAATTCTGTATATTTAATCACATCTGAATTATAAGTGCTTAATGTAAAGTGCATTACCGGCTGTGTGTAAAATTTAGTGCAACATTTCCCGTAAACGTGATATATGTCCAGCCTTTTTTAAACTGTTTCAATCTGGTCCGCCCTTCCTTTGTAATTGGAAACACCGGTAAACTCTTCAATTAATGGCGCATTTACCGGCTTTGCCGGTGTTTTAATTAATGCTTCTGTCCAATGCTTAGCAATTATCTGCATCGTTCATGGATTGCCAAACATAATCACTTCATCTGCGGCAGTCTCAACTCCATGAAACTCATTAATCTTGCGCTTTATGTCTTCATATTGTTCATACGGTTTCTTCTCAGTATCGCAAAATACAAGTACCAATTCGTAAGAACCATTCTGGTATCTGTCCTGATACCGCGCCGGAATATTTCCATTCCCGCCGGCATTATCGGAAATAATTTCATACTGTGCATCCCATACCTTCAATGCCTTCAAACGCTCAAGGTATTCATACTCCTCATTTCCTTCACAAATAATGCATATTTTATGCTTATCAAACAACTTAGGAAGTTTATTCTGCATCGGAAACCGCTCCCTTTGCATTTCCTTTGATACTAAGGAGTGACTTTATTAGTTCAGGATCAGGAAGTGCGCCAAGTGCCCCCTTCCTATATTTCTCCATAACATCCGTGGTATCTCGCACACCTTCCTGTGCTGTAAAATCAGCAAGAGAATACACATATACGCCTTCTTCATCTTTGTGAACAAACCAAATCTGTTCTTTTCTAAACATTCTCTTACAATCCATCAGATTAATATCGTGAACCGTAAAAATCATCTGTGCATTGGTGTTAAGCTCATTATTAAACAATGCAACGATAGCTCTTGTCAGTTTGAAATGAATACTGCTGTCCAATTCATCCACAACCAAATATCTGCCTTCTTCCAAGGCTTCAATTACATAGCTTGCTATTGCAGCAATCTTCTTGGTTCCGGTGGAATCAAATATCATACTAGGAACAGGAACGCCCTTATATGTTGAGACTAATCGTATTTGATCCATGATATTTTCAGGAATATCTAATGCCTTTTCTTCAGGTCTTCCAGCTTCATCACCGGCGTCCACTTGAATCTTATCTCCATCAACATACTTAAAATCATCCATATACAAATCTGCATTCTTAATAAACTCTACAATCTTTTCCTGAAGATTATTTCTGTTCTTCAGCAATTCAATTGTATGCTTCATAGGAATATTATTCATGTTGATAATATCAATCTTTTCCGCAAATCCGACTAAGATATTTTTCATCTCTCTCAAAGGCTCAAACTTGTTTGTGTCTACTAAGTAGCAGAACAGATTATTCTTGGAAATGATAGACATCATCTTTTGAGCATCTTTATCAATACAATAATATTCTTCATTTATAGTATCACGCTTTAACCAAAGAACTTCTTTTTCATTACCGTATTGGTCTTTTAATATTTCTACAAAAGATTCATACACATATTCTCCTGTCTTTGCATTGTACCAAAAATCATATGAGAACTTTCTTCCTTGAGATAAAAATGTAACACCTAATTGACATACTTCATCGTTTGAAAATATATTACGAAGCAACCCGCTTTCTTTATCTAATAAAACGCTCTTAATTGCTCTGATGCATTTCACAAGGCATGTTTTCCCAACATTGTTAGGACCATAAACACCCGCCGTCTTCAGCACATTGAAATTATTTTCTCTATGAACATTTGATGCCAACTTCTTGTTTCTCATATCCGCTTTCATAGAAAAGCTTATTTCCTCTTCAAACACAAAACAATTTTTTGCTCTAATCTCTATAATCATTGCATCTACCTCCTGCATTGTTCTCCGTAATATTATTATAGCAGAAAATATTTTTTATGCAATATTTTTGCACAAAATATATTTTCTGCTGTTCATTAAGTTCGTGAACTTCCTGTAGAAAGTTCACGTGTTATTACAAACATATATACAAACCATTCCTCATTGATTTCCAAACGGTATCCCAAAAGAGCAAAACAGTCCGAAAATTTTTCTTTATATTTCATCACAAAATAGTAATCCGACTTATTTGTTTCATTTCTCTTACAAAGAAAGCAAGAGCTTAGCAGTCGATTGCAAATTCTTGAAAAATCGTCTTTATCCCGTTGTAGCATTCCGTCCAGAATATCCATTCCTATCAATGCTCCTTCCTATGTATCGTAAAATCATTAAAACGATAGCCATCTTTTTTTATCATATCTTTTACGTCAATCGTATACCTCATATTTTTTCTTTGCCCATAAAGTCTGATATAGATCATCTTGACAAAATCATCTGTATTTTCCAGAGGAAGTTCTGAGGCCAAAATTTCCCCTCTGTCGCCAAGATGTTTTTCCACATAATTATTTACCTTTTCCGGATTTATAACTCTTGCCAGTTTTTCCAGCATCCGTCTCATTTTTTCATCCCGAAGTTCCTGATCCGGTTCCGTATCCAGAAGCATTTCAGGTTCAAATGCTTTTTTCCCCTCAATCGGCGTATATAGAGACTTTTCATCCAATACAGCAGAACTGTAAATCCGAATTAATTCATCCATGAATTCAATTCGATAAATTCCGCTCAAATCCATTTCTTCCTGGTTGATTTTTTCGTTCATCCCCGATAGGATTTCCTTAATCTGTCCTCTGACATCTTCCCCTCCTATCAAATAGAACTTTGCCCGGTTAATTGCTGCTCTTTGATACTGCGTATTCTTGCGATTAATCTCTGACAGAATCTCATCCATATTCTGAAAGGCATCTATCACCTGATGAATATAGTGGTAGACCAGTTCCTCTGCCTCATCCTTCGAAATTTCCCGAATGCCCGCCAGTTCTTCGCTCGCTTTATCCACATAAGACTTACTCCGGCTTTTACTCTCCAATCTTTCTATAATCTCCGGACGAAATTTTGAAACATTATCAGAGGTAAGTAACCGATGATAAGCCTTGTCCACGATATTCTCAATGTAATCATTAAAAAGAACATTCATAATCTCAGCCGGTGTTTTATATCTGGTCAATTCATCTATGTAATGTTTGATACTGGAACTTAAGTTTTTCAAACCGGTTATCAGCATATCTGTATTTTCCACTATTGATAAAAGGACAATACCAGGATTATCCGTCGCGCCCCGCACCAGGCTATATATTGTATAAATATATCCTTGATATTCAATCTGTTTCCCTTCCGCAATCTCAAGGAGCGTCCTTATTACCTTGACTGCATATTCCTTAAAATCAACTCTTTGTACATAGCTTTTATCTGTTTCAATGTCAATCCAGCCATAATTTTCAAGTTTTCGAATCATCCAGTTTGCTTTGTCCCTTGCAGATTTTCCTTCCACATCTTCCCCTTCAAGATCTGCTGCCTGTGATGCTTCAAAATAGTATTGCAACTCTTCTACCAGAACATCTCTTTCCACACCAAAAGAAAGCTGATGATCCATGACGGAAAACAACTTACAAATACATTCCCAATATACCACCTTATTTGGAGATGCCAATGGCATAAAAAAATGTTCATCTATAATATGAAACACATTTGTCTCCTTCCATCAAAACCATTATAGTCATTGATTTCTACCCCTTTTCTATTCCTCGTATTCAATTCGAAAGAAATCAAGGTATGCTTTATACTTATCCTGTGCCGTCAGACAGGTATCTGTCAAATATCCATTTTCCTGATTCCATTCTTTTAATCCACGATAATAATACAGTTTTAAGTTATCCTCAATGATAAATGGTACAATATTGTATTTCAGGCATTCTTTAAACATAATCAATCTGCCTACACGACCATTGCCATCTTGAAATGGATGGATTCTTTCAAACTTAACATGAAACTCCAAAATATCATTTATGGTCTTATCCTCTTTTGTATTATACTCTGCCAATAATGCTTTCATCTTACCAGGAACATCCTCTGGAAGAGTCGTTTCCATACCGCCAACTTCATTGGGGAGCTTCTTATAATCACCTACAGCAAACCACTCTTTTCTGGAATCAGCGGTGCCATTCTTTAAAATAAGATGAAGTTCTTTGATAAGTTTCTCGGTTAACACGGCCTTGGCACATTCAATAATCAAATCGATGCATCGAAAATGATTAGCGGTTTCAATCACATCATCTACATTAATGACTTCATTTTCAATTCCGATTGTGTTGGTTTCAAAAATATATCTGGTCTGGTCATGTGTCAAACGACTCCCTTCCATGTGATTGGAATTATAGGTTAGTTCAATCTGCGTTTTATGATAGATGCCACCGGAATATTTACTTGCCTTTTGTTCTTTCAAAATACTCAAGAGCGTATGAGGCTGTTCCTTTTTCTGATTAGCACGCTCCGGCTTCACAGCATCTTCCGGAACATTCCATGTTTTGCCGGTAAGGAACGCCCCGGGCACACGACCATTTGCACAATAGTTTCTTACACTACGTTCCGAGACATTCCATTTTTTTGCCATTTCTGCAACTGATAGATATCGCATACTTTTTCCTCCACCTGAGCTTGCTTTTCCCTTTGAATATAGTATACCACATTATCGGCAAATTATCTA
>JBJEND010000293.1:0-4710 GCA_051880015.1 Butyrivibrio sp.
CACTTGAAACATATACAAACCGATTAAAACAGTTAGAAGATATTACAAATGAGTTTAAGGGCGTAGACAAGTCCTTTGCTATTCAGGCAGGACGCGAGATTCGTATTATGGTAGTTCCTGAAGTTATTAGTGATACAGATATGGTTTTACTTGCCAGGGATATTTCTAAGAAGATTGAAGATGAACTTGAATATCCTGGACAGATTAAGGTAAACGTCATACGTGAATCAAGAGTAACTGATTATGCAAAATAATTTTTTGTATAATTAAATTATTAAGAAGTTTATAGCTGATAAATATTATTTATCAGTTATAGGCTTCTTTTTAAGTGTTAAGTATAATGGACACACTATGGGAGAAAAATATATGCAGTTAATTCAGGCATCGAAAAAAACACAATATAATAAAATACATTCCTTATATAAAAAATCATTTCCCTTATGTGAGAAAAAGCCTTTTTCTTCCATAACCAAAAGACAGAAACTTAATAAGGTGGATATATGGTATATTGAGGATAAAGGGGAATTTGTAGGGCTGGCAATTACAATGAAATCCAAAGATATGGTTTTGTTGGATTATTTTGCCATAGATACTTCCATGCGCTCCGAAGGGTATGGCTCCAAAGCCTTAAAAATGCTTCAGGATTATTACAGGGACTGCCGTTTTTTTCTGGAAATTGAGAGCGTATATGAAAATGCGGCCAATCAGCAGCTTCGTGAGCGAAGAAAGGCCTTTTATCTTAAAAACAATATGACGGAAATGAATATCAAGGTTAATCTGTTCGGAACGGATATGGAAATCTTAGGATATGGCTGCAATTTCACTTATGAAGAATACCTGCATGTATATGAAGAGGTATATGGAAAAAGAAAGTCAGATAAAATTAAAAAACTTTTATAAGAAAAGGTAGAGTATATATGACAAAATACAAAGTTGCTTTTAATTCCATATGGCCGGTTGCAGTGATTTTCATGGTTATGGGATTAGCCTTGGCTGCTATGGGCTGCAATGCAGACAGAAATACAGATTCCCGCAATGAAACAGAATATTTGGATTCAGGCAGTTCAACTTCTACAGCGGAGACTACAACTGAAAATAATATACCTCCCGAGCCCACATTGGATGAACGGGCTGAACAGATATTGAACAATATGACACTAAAAGAGAAAATATGCCAGATGTTTGTAATTGCTCCGGAAAATATGATAGGCGGATGGAATGTCCAATCTGCCGGGGCGGATATGGAGGAAAAACTAAAGGAATATCCGGTATCCGGTTTTATTTTCTTTGATTCAAATCTTACAGACCCTGAACAGACAAAGACAATGTTATCCAATCTTCAATCCTATTCTCACGATATCACAGGACTTACATTTTTTACCTGTATTGACGAAGAAGGAGGAAGAGTGGCCAGAGTGGGCAATAATCCGGCATTTGGGATTAAAAAGGTTCCTGCAATGAACACCATTCAGTCAGAGGCTGATGCATATGATGCAGGATATACAATAGGAGAATATCTTTCGGAGCTGGGATTTAATTTTGATTTTGCACCGGATGCGGATGTGTTATCCAATCCTGAAAATACATTAATCAATGACCGCTCCTTTGGCAGTGATGCCCAAATTGTATCCCAATATGCCGTTGCATATGCAAAGGGATTAGGCGACAATAATGTTTTAAGTACATTTAAACATTTTCCGGGACATGGAGGAACACAGGGGGATACTCATGAGGGTTTTGCCTATACCAATAAGACCCTGGAGGAATTAATGCAGGAAGAATTAAAGCCATTTATTGCTGCCGGACAAAATAATGTGGATGCAGTTATGATAGCCCATATTTCTGTCCCGGCCATTCTTGGGGATAATACGCCCTGCTCTCTGTCAAACTATATGATTACCGATGTTTTAAAAAATCAAATGGGATATCAGGGGCTTATTGTTACGGATGCTCTGGGAATGGGGGCAATTACCAATGAATATACGGACAGGGAGGCGGCGGTGTTAGCTGTACTTGCAGGTAATGACATACTGCTTAAGCCTGCAGATTTTTACGAGGCTTATGCCGGAGTGTATGAAGCTGTTGAAAACGGAAGAATAACTCAGGACAGAATTAATGAATCTGTTTTGAAAATAATAAAGGTTAAGTTGCAATTAACAGAAGAATAGGATATAATTACAATGTTTTAATTCAAGTTATTATACGGAGGTTTTTATGAGTCAGAAAAAAGTGGACGAGAGAAAGCAGTCCAAGGGGGATTTACTTCATGCTGCCAAGAAGCAGATGAAAATTACCGTGGGAGTGGTTGCACTTGTTTTAGTTGCAATAGGAGCAATAGTCAGCGTTACTACATATTCAAGCGGTTACAATAAGGGACGAAATGTAGGTAAGGAGGAAGGCTACTCTGCATACCAGGCATATCAGGAATACCTCAATCAGTTATCTTCCGCTGCGGCACAGACTACAACTGCTGAAGATGACAGCAAGAAGGAAGAAGACAGCAAGGATGAGGCTGATACTACCAAAGCTGATGAGACAACATCATCCGGTGAAACTACAGAGGATGAGTCTAAAGAATCAGAAGAATAACAGAATCGCTAAATCAGCTCTAAAGCATCACTGGAAACAGTGGTGCTTTTAAATTACGGAATATAGTTGTTATTTGTCAAAAAATAAATTGACTTTTATTCAGAAACAAGTATAATATTATATATAAATATAAAAAACTAAAAAGGAGGATATTTTTATGAGAAACATAAAAAAAAGAATGCTTGTTTTTTTGTCCGTTTTGTTACTAATCATTATTCCTTGTACAGTATTTGCAGGAGATAAGAAAGAGGCGGAAATAATTTCTCTTTTGGAAGAACGGGGCGGAGGCGGCAATGAATGCTATCAGTATGTAAAAAACATTCAGCAACCCAATAATTATAGCTGTGGGATGACCAATGTACTACAGGCTTTATATGGAATGGGTTACCAGAATAATGTACCGGGTAATACAGATGAAGCAAAAATCCAGACTCTGAATATTGAATATAATGTTAATACACAGGGCTTTACATATGTATATCAGATACGCGATGCTTTAAATAAATATATTTCAAGCATCACCACATATAGTTATACTGAAATGACCCATATAGATATGATAGATTTCGAACAAATGATAGCAACATCATTGACCAATGGGAAACCTTTTATTTTACAGGCAAACACTGCTTCTTTAAATTATTATAATGGTGTATCAAATGATCATTTTTTGTGTATAGATTATATAAATCGAACAACTGATATAGTTCGCATTGTGGACTGTCATAGTAATAGTGCATATTATGGAATACATTATGTCACCTTACAGGAGGCATATAATGCTGTAATATCTTCGTACGGCAAATATATCATACATTAAATCATTTATGAAAGTGGTGATGCTTATATGCGTATAAGGATAAAACCGGTGCTATTCGCAATATTAATATTATTCTGCTTTTTATGCGGATGTAATCGCAATATCAACTTAAATGAAAGCAATGATTCAGCGTCAACAGAACCGTCAGAAGAGACAACAACAGCTAAAGACAGTACAATTATAATAAGTGAAACGGTTGGATTGAGTGAATTAAAGCATTCCGAAGTTGACATTAATATTTCTGAATATGCAGTTTTAAAAGGCTTTTGTGTGTATGGCAGTCAGATATATTATGCACAAGACTGCACGGAGTATCTGTTGATTAATGAACTTACAGACTTCGAACCACAGTATAAGTCACAGATTTGTCTCTATGACATGGAAAAAGAAGAGTATATTACTATTTATGAAATTTCGGACAGAGCAGTGGAAATAGATAATGTATCTTTTAACGGTTCCTATCTCGTATGGACAGAAAAAGAAATAACGCTGGGCGAATTTCCAAATGAATACAGCGCAGATAAACTTTGTATACAGGACTCGAATGGTATTATTAAAGAAATTATTGCGGATAATATCCAATATCAGGGTTTACCTGTTAAGCTTACGGAAAAATATATATTCTGGTTCATGGAAAATGAAAACGGCAGAAATATATACAGATATTCTTTGGAAAGTGAGGAAATTACGGAAATTATCAGCGGAATTAATGCAGAAGGTTTATCTTATAATGCTCTTGAATGCAATGATGGAAGGATAACCATTTTTGAGAGTGGAAAAGATATATCACAGATAATCGTGTATGATTATGAGGGTGCTTTGCTGCATAGTTTTGAAGCGACAGGAACTGTATATGGGGCGATATGTAATTCTAAGATGTGTATATGGGTTCAGGATAGTCAACGTGGAGATAATACATTTTGTGCAAAGGTGTATGATATATCAAAAGATGTTGTATATGAGATAAATAAAGATTTATATAATGTTCCTGCAATACAATCGGATTATTTAATTGATAATGTGGCATATGCCCAGGGAGTTATAAGCTGGAGGTTGGGAGATGATAAAATGAAACAGGTTTCTCTTCCAAATGGCAAAGGGGCTTATCTATACAGCGGAGCTGATGGCAGTATATATGCCCGAATGTATATTCCTAATAGGTATGGTATGCCGTGGCAGGAAAATACAGTAACTATTGTCAGAATATTTGAATAATGAAAATCGCAAAGGAGCGGGGATTTCCCACTCCTTTTGTTGTGCGCCTTGCGGCGCACGTTTCTAATGGGTGAGAGTCCCTAATC
>JBJEND010000294.1:0-4651 GCA_051880015.1 Butyrivibrio sp.
CTTCATGTATCACAGATAGCCAGAGAACATGTTGAGAAACCTTCCGATATATTAAAAATCGGACAGGAGATAGAAGCAAAGGTTGTGGATCTTAACGTAGAGGACCGCAAGATAAGCCTTAGTATGAAAGCACTTCTTCCGGAACCGGAGATTCAGGAAGAAGAAACTGAGTCAGAAGATACAGCAACAGAAGAATAATTAAAATTAAAGAACCCGCTTTTAACGGGTTCTTTGCATTAATGGGAGTGTTACATATGTTTGAAACAGGGTATGAAGAGTTCAAGGCTGATATATATCGGTTGATTAATATTGATCTTAATGCCTACAAAGAACGTCAGATGAAAAGGCGTATTGATACACTAATAGGAAAACACGGTTACACGGAGTATGGTGAGTTTGTTAAAGCACTTAAAGTAAGTAAGGAGCTTTTAAATGAATTTGTAAACTATCTTACCATAAATGTTTCTGAATTTTACCGGAATCCTGAACAGTGGAAATATCTGGAGGAGAGGGTTATTCCTGATCTGATACATAAATTCGGTCACGGAATTAAGATATGGAGTGCGGCATGCTCCACCGGAGATGAACCATACTCACTTGTCATGCTGCTGTCAAAATTTCTGCCCCTTAGTCAGATTAAGATTCTGGCTACAGACATTGACGAGCAGGTTATTGCCAAGGCTAAAATAGGCCTGTATAAATCAATCAGTCTTAATTCCCTTCCCCAGGAATTTAAGGATAAGTATTTTAAGAAAATAACAGATGATACATATCAGATTTCCGAAGATATCAAGAAGTGTGTGGAATTTAAGAAGCACAACCTTCTTAAAGATCCCTATCCTGAAAAATGTCATCTGATAGTATGCCGTAATGTACTGATATATTTTACGGAAGAAGCCAAAACAGATATTTACCGGAAATTTAACAGCTCTCTGGTAAAGGAAGGTATATTGTTTGTAGGAAGCACAGAGCAGATAACCATATATAAGCAGTTGAATTATATTTCACCGAAGTCCTTTTTCTATTCTAAGGTGTAAATAAAGAAGAATTTTATATGAAAAGAATATATTTATTATTATTATTATTAATTATGCTGTTTACAGGTTGCAGTCAGACTGAATCAACATACAGAACCCGGGAAAGTGTTATAGAAACTGAAAATTCCACAAACCGGGAGAATAATACGTCTGAAGAGACTTTTACAACAGAGGAAAATACTACAACAGAGGAATCTACAACAGAGGAATCTACAACACAGGAAGAAACCTACAGTGAGGATAAGGCAAGAGACGAGTATTATGCGTCTCTTGTGGAACAGGCCAGAGCTGACAAAAGAAAGGTAGTATATCTTACCTTTGATGATGGTCCGGGAATGCTTACGCCAACAGTACTTGATATTTTAGATGAATACGGAGTAAAAGCCACTTTCTTTGTTGTGGGAGCATATTCGTCGAATGAGGATTATGCAAGAACAGAATATAATGACATAATTAACAGGGGACATACACTGGGAATTCATTCTTTTACCCATGCCAGAGCTGATATATATGCTTCCCTTGAGGCGTTTTCCAAGGATTGCGACAGAATGATGAATTATGTCAGGGAACTTACCGGATATACGCCTTTTCTTTGGAGATTTCCGGGGGGCAGTTCCACAATGTACGCAGATTCCAGAATGAAAACGGAGTATATTCCGTATGTAGAAAGTAAAGGACTGACATATTATGATTGGAATGTATCTTCAGGTGACGGAAATGGAGCAACAACCGCAAATCAGATATACAATAACGTAATCAACGGAGTTAAAAACAAAGATGTAAGTGTGGTTCTTATGCATGACGGAAATGGTCATGAAGAAACAATAGCCGCACTCAGGGATATTCTTAATACTCTGATTAATGAGCTTGATTGTCTTATTGTGCCCATAACAGAAAGTACGTCACCGGTTCATTCACAGTAGAGCCTATACAAGACTCTGTATTATCAGATTAACATATTCCATTATTGCATCCTTATTTGAAACAAAGTCATCCGTATATTCAAAATAAGTTATTTTATCCAGATAGTCTATTTTGAAATAAGGAGTAATAAGTTCTTCTGTCTGGGGGAGAAAAAGTCCGGTTTTTTTACTGTAGCAGTTAGCAGCTTTGGCCCTGGTACGGTAGTTTTTATCCACATAAAAAGCTACGCTTTTATGCAATGCCCGGTCTTCCTCCGGAAGATAGTAATAATCCTTGTAATTGGAATAGAAATATTTTAATTCATCGGTATGAACTTTAACGCATATTTTCAGAGTATCTTTAAATGCAGTGAGATAGTAATATTCATTACCGTTGGAAATCCTTGCCGGGAGTGGCTTGTCCAGGTTAAGACTGATTATCAGTTCCTTCCCGGCTCTTCCTGCAGATTCGGTTAATTCCATACCGCAAAAGGTATATTCTCCGTTAAGCAGTGATGTATAATTAAGAACCGGAATTATTTGGGTCATTCCCAGTATATCATCGTGATTGTGCAGAAGTAGAAGCTTAAGCAGTTCATCTTCAGGATTTTTAATATAATGGTGATATATATCTATAAGTTCTCCTCCGGTATAGCAGTCCTCCCTTTCCACACCTATAAATTTCTCCACAGTTTTCTGCTTAAGATTCTCTATTTTAAACATTGCCTTGAGAGGCTGGATTTCCTTATATATATCCAGACTTGACAGATGGGAAAAATCACAGTTAATGCCATAAATATGGCATTTTTTAATTATATAGGGAATATCAAACCCGCTTCCGTTATAGTGTATCAGTGTTTTGAAATTGCCGGTAAATTTAATAAAAGCAGACAGAATTTCCCTTTCGGAATTGGCAGTGTCAGCAAACCACTGCGTTATGTAGAAAGCGTTTTCTTTATGATAAACACAGCCTATCAGATAAACAACCGTGTTGCCGGGAGCAAATCCTGTAGTTTCTATATCAAAGAAAAGAGCATCTTCTGCCGGAACTTGCGCGGGAAGAAAAACAGGACAGTCCGTTCCTAATCTTTCTGTATATTCTTTCATGAAAACATCTTCCTTTCCTAACTTTATTCCATATTTTTATTATACATATCAGGCTAAAAATTTGTAGCATTTTTTTAAAAAATAGAATACAATATATACAATATGTTTATAAAGGAAGTGAAAGAGTTGAGTTCGTTGACTTTTAAAGGCGGAGCACATCCGTATGACGGCAAAGAGCTTTCCCGTAATGCAGCCATTGAAGAATTGAAGCCTCAGGGAGAACTGGTATTTCCGCTGTCGCAGCATATAGGAGCCCCGGCGGAACCTGTGGTTTCGGTAGGTGACAGAGTGCTGGCCGGACAGCTTATTGCCCGTAAGACAGGTTTTATTTCTGCCAATATACATTCCTCCGTATCAGGAACGGTTAAGAAAATTGAACCGAGACCGATAGCAGTGGGAGGTAAAGTTAATTCAATTATTATTGAGAATGATAATCTTTATGAGGAGGCCCCCGGACTTTATGATAAGAATCCTGAAGACCTTACAAAGGATGAGATTATCGGAATAATCGAAGCTGCCGGTATTGTAGGTATGGGTGGAGCAGGATTCCCCACCAATGTTAAACTGTCTCCCAAAGAACCGGATAAGATTGACACCATAATTGTAAATGGTGCAGAGTGTGAGCCATATCTTACATCAGACTACAGAAGAATGATGGAACAGCCCCATGAGCTTATTAAAGGTCTTAAGACTGTATTAAGCATTTTCCCGGGCGCAGTGGGATATTTCGGTATAGAAGACAATAAACCGGAGGCAATAAAGCTGTTAACGGAACTAACAGAGAATGAAGACCGTATTTTTGTTAAGAAATTAAAGACAAAATACCCGCAGGGCGGGGAACGGAGTATGATATATGCTGTTACCGGAAGAAAAATCAATTCCAAAATGCTTCCGGCAGATGCAGGATGTATTGTTCATAATGTGGATACCATATTTGCAATTTATCAGGCGGTATATGAGAAAAAGCCTCTTACCAGACGTATTGTGACTGTTACCGGAGACGGCATTGCCAATCCCAAAAACTTTCATGTATATGTTGGAACCAATATGCAGGAATTAGTGGATGCAGCGGGGGGCTTTTCCGGCGAGCCGGAAAAAATCATTTCCGGAGGTCCTATGATGGGTTTTGCCTTTTACGATTTGAATGTTCCTGTGGTAAAAGGTTCTTCTGCAGTGATTGTTTTTTCTAAGGATGATGTGTCCGCCAAACCTATTTCGCCATGCATTAAATGCGGCAGATGTGCCCAGGCGTGTCCTGAGCATCTTCTCCCCATGAAGCTGGCAGAAATGTCCGTACACGGGGATGAAGAAAGCTTTAAGAAATATTACGGAATGGAATGTGTGGAATGCGGATGCTGTTCCTTTGTGTGTCCGGCCAAAAGACCGGTTACCCAGTCGGTAAGGTCCATGAAGAAAAAAATAATTGCATCATCCCGTAAAAAGTAGGAGTGTGAGAAAATGGATAAAAAGTTATTAAATGTATCATCTTCCCCTCATGTCAGGGATAATTCCTCCACACAAAAGATTATGAGGGATGTGTGTATTGCTCTTTTGCCTGCCTGCATATTCGGAGTTGTTAATTTTGGTTTAAGAGCATTGTTAGTG